>JBLNFG010000110.1:0-9449 GCA_050263495.1 Myxococcales bacterium
ATGCTGGCGCCAATCAACACAGCCAAGACCATTGTCTGCGTAACCAGTGTAGGATCGGTGAACCCGCTAGCGATGGTTTTGGCTACTGCAGTCCCAGTGAGTGCACCCACGAAGTTGAAGACGGCTGCTACCAGCACCGCCGTCCGCAGCGGCAAGACCCCAGTCGAAACTGATGTAGCGATGGCGTTGGCGGCATCATGGAAGCCGTTAATATAGTCAAAAACCAATGCCACAAGGACGACGGCGATGAGAATGCTAAGCATGCTTGACCGCAACGTTCATGAGGGTTTCAGCGACGGCATCGCAACTGTCGACGGCAGTCTCCAAGTGATCGAGAATCTCTCTCGCCCGCAAGATGTCCTTTGCATCAACCGAGGGATCATGAAAGAGACGGCTTAGCTCGTGACGAAAAATGTGATCTGCCTGCTTCTCC
This sequence comes from Myxococcales bacterium, assembly GCA_050263495.1. GTDB lineage: Bacteria > Myxococcota_A > Polyangia > Polyangiales > Polyangiaceae > FEN-1139. The sequence goes on from JBLNFG010000110.1 coordinate 434, forward strand.
AGTTTGTGAATGCGTTGACACCCTTGAATCAATGTGTCGAACTGCTTCTTGCGAAGGCAAGGTAGGATCTCGACCAGTGTGTCACAACCCTCCCTGAGTGTTTGAAGGAGCTCTACCATGGGTTGGGTAGGGCGCTGTAGAGCGAAAATCACCAACGAACGTCCGGTGAGGTTCACGTAATCGAGTACGTCGTCGAGCTTCTTTGAGAGTCGCTGCAAGTCCTCTCGGTCGATGGGCGTCACGAACGTCTTTGAAAGCGCCAACAGCATTTCGTCGACAATTCGATCCCCGTCCTTCTCGAGCCGCGTGACCTCGTCTCGAATCGCCTCATAGTTAGCCCCTTCTTCGACGAAGCGGGCGAGGACCGGAATCGCCTGCTGGGCAACCAAGGCTTGCTTCTCCAAAAAATCGTAAAACTGTTCTTCGCGTGGCAGGACCCAATTGATCAGGGTTTGTAACGACATTACTGAGTGGGCTCCATCTCGAATGATTGTTGTCGCCTAGTGGCGCTGACACGCACCGGTTAGCTCAATAAAATCGGCCCGTCACGAAAACGTCACGATGTTCACCTAATTGTCACCGACTCGTTACGTTCTCAGCGCCTGCCGCGTGGCTCATCAGCATTTCTGCTGCGCGTGGAGTAGATCCAGCCCGCAAGTCGCTCACACGCAAAACTTGCGGCAGTGCGCCGACATTCCACCGCTAAGGTCGAGTTCCGCTCACGAAAAGGAGTGCGGCTCACTCAACAAAATCGAGAGAGCCGCGCTCGAAAAATGGCCTACTCCGCCATAGGTTCGTCAATCCGCAGCGCGTCGCATTACGCACCGCCTCGACGACGAGCAGGGTGCCCTGGCGAAGCTCTTAGCGCAGACGCCTGGGCTTTCGCAACATCCTCCGTTACTCGCTTATCGAGCGGCTACCATACTTCCCGACGATGAAGTCGATGTCCTTGTCGCCGCGGCCGCTCAGATTGACGAGTATCGACTGACGCGGCTTCTCTTTCGCTAGCTTGAGCGCGTGAGCCACGGCGTGTGCACTCTCCAGCGCCGGGATAATACCCTCCTTGCGGCTGAGCTCAAAGAAGGCATCAACGCACTCATCGTCGGATGCCATCACGTAGTTCACCCGCTTGCTGTCCTTGAGCATCGAGTGCTCTGGCCCGACGCCGGGATAATCCAGACCGCTAGCAATCGAGTAAACGGGTGCGGGTTCACCCTTCTCGTCCTGAAGCAGGTAACACTTGAATCCGTGAATAATGCCTGGCTTGCCATACGTAGCGGTCGCGGCGTGGTCGCCCAACCGGAGAGATCTGCCTGCCGGCTCCACGCCGTACAGCTGCGTGTCTTCGTCACCCAAGAACCCAGAGAAGATCCCCATCGCGTTACTGCCACCGCCTACACACGCCACAACATTGTCGGGAAGCTCCCCGGTCATTTCCTGGAATTGCTCACGAGCTTCGATACCGACTACACGCTGAAAGTCTCGCACCATCATGGGGAAAGGATGGGGGCCGACCACGGATCCGATGCAGTAGATGGTGTTGACCGGGTCCTTCAGATAACTCTGAAACGCAGAGTCGACCGCTTCCTTCAAAGTCTTGAGACCGTGCGAAACCGGCACCAGCTTCGCGCCGAGGATTTGCATCCGTACCACGTTTGGGTGCTCCTTGGCGATGTCGACCTCACCCATGTGAATCTCACACTTGAGTCCGAAGTAAGCCGCTGCGGTGGCTAGCGCCACCCCGTGTTGACCCGCTCCCGTCTCGGCGATGAGCGTCGTCTTGCCCATGTGCTTGGCCAGCAGTGCTTCTCCCATGCAGTGGTTGAGCTTGTGCGCCCCCGTGTGATTCAGATCCTCACGCTTGAGATAGATGCGGCCACCGTACTCATTCGAGAGACGCTTCGCGAAGTACACGGGGGTAGGTCGGCCCTGGAAGTGCTTACGGATGCTGCGAAGCTCCGAGATGAACTCATGCGACTTACTGATGGCGTAGTAGGCCTCCGTAATGCGGTCCATTTCCCGCTGAAGCTCCGGGGGGATGTAGCTCCCGCCGTAATCGCCAAAGAATCCTTGAGGGGTGGGGTTGGATTTGAAGTAGTCGGTCATGGGAATCGTCTGTGCTCGGGCGAGTAAAATTGCCGCGGCGGGCTATCCTGCCACTTCTGCTTGGGCCGTCCAGCACGGGAGGAACGGGCTTGCTGTAGCGTCCGACAAAGCCCAGGTACGAGCAGCCCGCCATTTTGAGTACATGGATCTGACGGCTGCCGAAACCGGCACTTCATCCAGACGAATAAGCACTGCACCGCCACGGCCAATTTCCTCCCTCGTAACGGCACGAGACCTGCAGAAGCTTTTGCATGACGGCGCAGCATACTGCCACGGCTCGTTCCGGACTCTCGAAGCTGTGGCACCTCGCCAACGAAACACTCGACCAGTTCTCCAAGGATCGAGGCGACTTGGTCGCGGCAGCGCTCGCTTTCTACACTCTGCTTTCGTTGGCTCCGCTCATCATTATTGCCGTCGCGATAGCGGGCATGGTTCTCGGCAAGGGGACCGCTCACGAGCAACTGTTCGCGTTGATTCACCAGACGATGGGAGAAGACGCGGCACAAACCTTGGACGAATGGGTGCGTGAGGCGTCGCGGTCCGGGGGGGTCGCTTCAACGGTCGGCGTAGTGTTGACGCTACTAGCGGCCTCGCGCTTTACGGGTCAACTGCGCAACGCGCTGAATCAGATCTGGAACATCGACGTCTCGACGACTACCGGTTTCAAATCGACCGTCAAGGATTACGTCAAGGAACGAGCCTTCTCCTTCGGATTGGTCGTCGCTTCAGGTCCATTGCTGCTTGCGGTCGTTGCATCACGAACATTGCTTACAGCGCTGTCCAGCGGCATATTTCCCGAATCAGCGCTAAAGGGCGTACTTTTGCAGATCGCTCATACGCTGTTCTCGGTTGTAGTTGTGTGCGGAATGTCTGCCCTCGTGTTCCGCTTCGTCCCCGCCACTCGGCTAGCGTGGCGAGCAATCCTCGCCGGAGCTGCGCTGACCTCCGTCCTGTTCAACATCGGCAACTTGTTAGTCGGGTTGTATCTCGGTAAGGCTAGCGTGGCTCAAGCCTACGGAGCTGCGGGTTCTGCGATAGTCGTACTGCTCTGGCTCTATTTCTCGGCGGAAATGTTCCTGATCGGGGCCGAATTCACGCAGGTGTTCGCGACAGAAACCGAGCGTGAAAGAACGGAGGGCGACGAGGCCCGACCCGAGCAGGCTGAGACTTAAACCTACTGAGTTTTCTCGGACGGTCATGACCACATCAAGGAGCGCCGAGGGTCAACCCGGGTGAGGTTGCAAGGCCACTGGCCGAGGGCTGCCGAACCGCCCTAACGGAGTCAACCCCCGCCGCGCCCCAGTTTCTGCTAACATCCGCACAAAAACCGCAGGGAGGCTCGTCCGCTCGTGCCTTACCCCAAGAACCTGCGACCACACGTCTGCCAATGCCGTGAAGCGACGCAAGAGACGGTGCCGCGTCGAGCCATGTCTCGTCAACGAACTGAGTCAGCCGAAAATTCATCGGATCCTGCGGGCGCCATCGAACGATTCGTCGCATTGCCGCGCGTAGGCTGATAACCTGCCGCCCAGCCATGCGCACCTTCACTACCGCTGCACGAGTTGGAGTGTTCGTGGCCACCACCGCTGCGGCTGCTGTGGCTATCGTCTACTTCATCGCCGGAGAGGGTTGGTCTGGAGAGAGCTACACCGTCTACGCGGTCTTTACGGATGCCATGGGACTCGCGGAGCGCTCGGATGTGCAATCGTCCGGCGTTCGCGTTGGTAGCATCGAACGAGTCAGTGTCGAGCAGGGCAGAGCGCGGATCGATCTCCGCGTCGACGCGGATTTTCCGCTCTATGTCGACGCGGCCATTTCGAAAACGAGTTCGGGCATGATGGGCGAGTATGTGCTGAACGTTGCCCCGGGAACCGAAGGTCGACAACGGCTCAAGGACGGCGATCGGATTCTCTTCGTGCTCGAAGCCTCTGCCATGGATCAGGTCATGAATGACCTTGGACAGATCTCGAAAGATCTGAAGAGTGTGTCTAGGGCACTATCGGAGACGTTCGGGAGCAGAGTCGGAAAGGGATCGAACAAAGACACCCTGCGTCAAGTCGCGGACGCGACGGAAGCGCTGAATAAGGCCGTCCAAGAGAATCGCGCGTCCATCCACACCGTGTTAACCAAGCTCGAGACCATGTCGATCCATGGCCGGGAAAAGGTGCGTAGGACCCTGTACAAAGTACGTGAGTCAACGCACGAGCTGCGTCGGTTGTTGGCAGCGTCGGAAGATTCGCCGGACCGCGCAGAGGGGGAGATTCGCCGGATTCTCGAGCGAGTCGATCGCGCGAGCGCCAGCTTGGAGTCATCGCTGGCCCAAGCGGACATCGCGACCGGGAGAGTTGCCCAAGGAGAAGGTACCCTCGGAAGGATCGTGGAAGACGACGCGCTCGCGACGAAACTGGAGGGGGCAGCGACGGGCATGAGCGACTACCTCTCGGGGCTCTCTCGGCTTCAAGCGATCATAAACCTCCGCGGCGACTACCTATTCGTCAACCGCGCCGTCAAAACCTATCTTCAACTGCGCCTGCAACCGCGCGAGGACAAATACTACGCGCTCGAAGTGGTGTTCGATCCGCGCGGACGCAGTTTGACGCAGCAGACGGCGGTGGATACGACGAACCCAAACGATCCACCGACGTTCTTCGAACTCAGGACCACGACCACGAATGCGGCAAGGTTCTCGCTGCAGTTCGCTCAACGCTTTGGCCCGTTCTGGGGCCGGTTTGGCATCAAGGAGTCTACGGGTGGGATCGGGCTCGACACGGTGCTCCTGGACGACCGACTGGAAATCTCGCAGGATCTGTACGGCTTCGGCGAGAGAGTTTTGCCTCGTTGGCGCCTGAGCTTGGGTTACGAGTTTCTGCACCGCCTCTGGATGGTGGCCGGAGCGGATGACGTGCTCAGCTACTCCCGGCGAGACTATTTCGTGGGTGGCCAACTGCGTTTGGTCGATCAGGACCTAAAGAACATCCTGCCCTTTGCGCCCTAAATCCCCCGATCACTGAGGATTCTCTCGCCTGCCTGGGCCTCAAGTTCGTCAGTGTTCGCCAGTTTGTTGGCCCAATCGACGACTCGGTGGCGACAATCGGCGCACGTTCGATCCTACGGGTCCCGTTCGGCTGGGAAAAGGCCGTCCAAACTGCAAGCGAGGACTAATATGCAGGTTCACTCCATCCCCAACAGCGTGTTCGTGCCTCAACCGCCTCCCCTCTGGTATGTCACCGACGGGGAACGTGCCGTAGGTCCAGTCATTACGGCACTGCTGGTGCGAGGAGTGGAGCAAGGCCGCGTCCCTGACTATTGCCACGTTCGCGTGGTCAAGGGCAGCTGGCGTAGCCTCAGTTCGGTTCGGGAGGTTGCCGCATTCAACAGCCGCATCGGGCCGCTTCCAAAGCCCTCCCTGAAAGAGACCCTGGTCGAAGTTTCGCAGCAGATGGGGCTGATCAAGGACGAGGACGAGTTCCTGCACGATCTGACCCAGTATGCCGTCACCAACACCGGCGCGGAGAGTGCCATGCTGCACTGTCCCGAGCGTTCCACAGCAGCGATGATTACGCGTTGTGTCCTCGGACCGATGCCGCACGACGGGCTCGGTAGACCTCTTGCCGAGAACGACCTGCTCTTGCGCGCGGCGCGGCTGTCGCGACCCGTATTTGGTCCTCCCTACGGACCCACCGAAGATGCTCTCGCCATGCGATTTGCCGCGAGCCGCGGTGGGGTTGGCGCGGTTGCCATGCTCCCCATCACCGTAGCCGGCACGGTCCTGGCCATGCTGGAGTTGGCTCGCCCCGGACACGCGTTTCGACGCAGCGATTTGCAGCAGGTCGAGCGCGTGTTTCAGCGGGCACTCTGGCTTCGACGAAACTAGAGACAGGTTTGAAGTCCACCCGCCATGGCTCCGCCGGAATCGAACACGTCCGTTGCCGCGCCGTACTAACCAAAACCAATTCAGGGTTGGTTGGTGGTGTGTGCGGACAGTTGTCACCCTAATCGCCTGGAGTGTCCGCGTGTGCATACCGCGACCTCCGACCCAACGCGGTTCGCGCTCAATGCGAAACGCAATTCAGCGTCGGGGGTGGAGACTCGTTGTGAACGGCCGTGGCTGAACACCATGTCAGGTGTTGCTATCCTGCCACTACCTCGTAACTCTGACTTCGCGTGTCCAGGGCCAAATACGAGAGTGCGCCGGCGCAGCAACTGCCGCTGTTTAGGTACACACGACCGTTATGCTCATTCCGATGTGCGACGTGCGTATGTCCCGTAATCACCACATCCGCAGAACGGTGACTCGCAAGCGTCAGAGCCCAGCGTTGGAAGCTGTCCAGGCCGATGCCACGTGGGCGACTCAGCCATACGTCAAGACCGTATCCGACCCGGTAAAGTCCGCCTAATCCCAGTCTTTTTGCCCATCCGCCAAACCAAACCGCGCATTCCGAAAGCCAGCGCGCGCGTCGAATGAGCCAGTCATGAGGATGACCGTGAGTCAGTAGGATCCGTTGCGAGCGATCGTCGATAATTAGCTCGGTCGGCGCGGATTCGACCTCGCCCGCGATGCGATCGTGATTGCCCTGAACATAGAGGTAACGATCACCCTGAAAGCGCTGAGCCAGGCGGGGGTGCGCTTCACGCGCACGTTTTAGTCCCTCGCGTGGACTGTAGAGGTGCTTCGAGGTGAGAGTCTCCCAGATGTCGCCGAGTAGCACGATCTTCTCGAAGTCGGATTCGAGCCTGCTGAGGAAACGCTCGAACGTCGAGTCTTCGTGCCCGAAACTGTCCGCTCGATCCCCCGAACCAAGATGTAGATCCGATATAACTGCAATTTGCATAGGGATTCCGGGATGCACGTCAGATCAAGACGCAGTCGCCGGGCACGACTGCAACACGCGTGCCTACTCTCCTTAGTGCGGTGGGCATCACTTCGCCATTGGCAAAGCCTGAGATGCATCTCCGATTTTTCGTACGCGAGCGGCCCGATTCGACATCCGCATGAACGCACCTGCCCAATGCGTTCAAGCTCGTGATTCCAGCGCCTCACGACGAGCGCCCCAACACGAATCCAGGTCGAAACAATTCGCCCAAGATCGAGCGGCGCGCCGCACGCGACATGCTGAGGGATCTGACATGCCAATCACTCAATACCCGACTGGCAACAATACTGGGCCCCATGGGCTAAGCCAGACAACGGCACTGACACGCGGCTGATCCGGACGATTACGTTGCTCGCCCTGGCTTGACGGCGTCGTCGCCGTGGAGGTCGCCTCCGTGTTCGATGGACTCGCGGTGGAGGCTGCGTCGTTCGTGGCCGGGGCGCGACTGCCTGCGATTCCGGTGGATCCCCAACTCCCAGCGGTAACGCCGGTGAACCCTTGCCCCGCACCAACACCCGTGTATCCCGGACCAGCACCGAACCCCGTGTGGCCAGGCCCCGCGCCGATTCCGGTGCTGCCCGAGCCCGCGCCAACACCCGTATAGCCCGAGCCTGCGCCAATTCCCGTGTAACCGTTCAACCCCGCAGAGTCACCCGTAAACCCGGAACCGGCGCCGTACATTGCGGAGAAGGCACTTGCGATGGCGCGTCGCACCGCAGCTTCGGTCTGCATCGTCTGTTTTGCTTCGGCGGTTCGCTCGCGCGCTACTTGATCCGTGGTTTGAGATCCATCTGAAGCTGGCGGCGCAGCCTCTCGCTGGGTTTCGCCAGCCACCTGTGTCTCGGATGTTTGCTGAAGTTTTTCGGTGGCAACCTGTGCATCCGCTGTTTGCTGCGGTTCTTCAGCGGCAACCTGAACATCCGCTGCTTGCTGCGGTTCTTCAGCGCCTGCAGCTACACGTGCGTCGACCGTTGGACTATTCACGGCCGCGGCGTCAAGCGGCGCAGCTTGCGCATTCGATAAACTACGCTGTGTTCGTTCGACGGACGCGCCTGATTGCTTGCGTGCCTCTTCTTGTTGTTCCGCAACCGTCTCCGATGGGCTACGCGCAATCGGAGGCGGCGGACCCACGTCGGGTTCCTCCTGTGGTGAAGCGCGAGTGGATTGAACCACCGTCGGTTTTTCGTCAGTAGAAGGGCTTCGTGCCTCCTGAGCAGGATTGTCTTGAGCGGCATTATCCCGACCGCTGGAAGGGACTCGTACGTCGGCGACGGCCAGCGGAGTCGGAACTCCTAAACGATCGCTCTGAGCTTGCGCGGCCAGCGGAGTCGAAACCCCTGCACGATCGCTCTGAGCTTCAGACCAAACGAGTTGGGGGTTCGTTTGCGACTCTGAACTCTCCACCCTGGGATTGGTGAGGTTCACGAGCGCAGCTTGGACTAGGTTCGAGCGCAGCTCTTCAAACTCCAAGTCAGGCTCGGGAGGCTTGGGCTTCTGCTTTTTGCATCCGACCACTACCGCTGCGCAAAGCGCCCCAAGAACGGCAACCCTGATGACGTGAGTCCTCATAGCCGTAACCTCGAGACAATTATGCATCCGCCTGCGAGTGCCGGCTAGGGGGGTTGCTACAACACATCCCGCACATGCCTGAAACGCAGCACCTTGCGAACGTTCAGAGACGACAGGCGCTGCCCCCGCTCGAATGCGCGAATGGTTCTGCCGTCCAGAAGCGAATGCCACATTCCGGGCGGAGCGGCCTAATCGTGAATTCTCGCCACCGTCACGCTGGCACGGCTGCCACCCTCTGCTCTCGGAAACTTCCAACCACGCATACGCCCGATGATGCAGGGACCCACTCCCCAGTACCCACGGGGCGACTTAGTCGCGTCGATGGCGTACACATTGCCATCACGGTCGATGGACATTTCGACCCGTATTGAAGGGTTACTAGGAACGTTCGGCACTCGAACACGCAGCTTGTTCCAGCATTGTTCGTCAAACATCGGCAGAGCACGCTGGAGCTTGGCGTTGAGAAG
>JBLNFG010000111.1:0-3175 GCA_050263495.1 Myxococcales bacterium
GAAGTAGGGCGATTCCCGAAAGAAACAGGGTGGCGGCGAGCAGCAGCCCCAGCGCACGCTCTCGCATCCGACAAGATCCACCGAGAAAGGCCGCTGGCACGGAGATCCACGCGAACGCCAACAGCGACGGGCCGTCAAGCAGCTTGAGCCGAGCGGCGCCCACGCTAGTCTTTGTGACTACGATGACGTTGCAGATCAATGCCACCGTGGCCGCCTTCTGTGGCGACACTCCCCATAGTGCCATCAGAGCCAAATACGCCGATCCCCCGCCGAATCCGGCAGCGGCGTAGACGGCTGCAACTACGGCGAATGCTACGGCCAACAGCAACTCGCTCATGGTTGCCGCTCAATTGGGCGCCCGAGGCACGTCACACCGTCGGGCAACTCGTCGGGACTATCCCAATCCTGCAACGTGAAGTGACGTGAAGGCTCGACATCTAGCGAAACACAGCCGCAACCGAGCTCGGCGAGGAGATCCATCAGTCGGAATCGGCGCATTTCGATCAAACGCACCAAATGAGGTCGAACGGAGCGCACATGATAGCGCGCACAAAGGGGCTCCAGCTGAGTGCGTCTAGGCACGAGGGCGACCGCGTCCGTCCGCTCACTGAGGAGTCGATGCACGGTCGCAGTGTCTATGGCGGGCATGTCGCACGCAAGGGCAAGCGCGAACTCGAACTGATGCATCATGGCGTGGTCAATTAGGCCGAGCAAGCCAGAGATTGGACCCTCTCCCCTACTCGCGTCGGACACAGTTCGGAAACCCGCCCCGGCATAGGCTGGGTTGGTACCAACCAACACCGGATCGCGGATGCCCGCTTCCTCCAACACGTCTCGAAGGCGTTCGACAAGGTTCCGAGCTTCCCCGGGTGGCTGCAGCAGCCCTTTGGGAACACCTCGCATGCGGCTGGACTTTCCGCCCACGAAAATGCCAGCGAGGCAACAGCTGGCAAGCCGCGCCGCAGCCGGGCTATCCATCCTATCCGCCCGCCACGGGGGGAATGACGGCAAGTGTGTCGCCATCCTGAATGACCTGAGTGCTATCGACGAAGCATTCGTTCTGCGCGATCCTTAGGCACGACAGATAGGGTTCAAGCGACGGATAGCGCAGACCGAGCCACGTCAGAAGTTCGGCCACGCGAGTGACATTCTGCGGCAGTTCGACTGGCAGAGAGGAGCAACCCACGGCATCCCGTGCTGCGGCAAAGAACAGAAGAGTGACTCTCATAGTCGGATTCCACCTCCAGTTGGTTGACCACAGCAAGGGCAACCCGGGTCACGCGCATAGCGTAGCTCGCGAAACGCGAGGTCGAGGGCATTATAGGTCAGTAAACGCCCAACCAGTGGGGCACCGATACCGAGAAGAAGCTTAAGCACCTCCGTAGCTTGAAGCACTCCAATGACTCCGGGCAGTACGCCCAGCACGCCGCGTTCAGCGCAGGACCCTACGCTGCCCGGCTTGGGCTGATTCGGAAATAGGCACCGGTAGCAGGGACCGTCGGGGCTCACGAAGGTAGTCACGCGTCCTTCGAAGCGATCAATGGACCCGTGGCACACCGGGATGCGGTGCTTCGTCGCTTGCTCGTTGAGCGTGTACCGTGTGGGGAAGTTGTCTGCCCCATCCACGATGACGTCCCAACCGCGCCCAAGAATCGCTTCGGCATTATCCGGACCAAAGCGCATGGGGTAGCTCTCCACCTTCACCTCTGGATTGGTCTGCTCGATGCGAGTACGGGCGCTTTCAACCTTTGCGTCGCCGATCCGTGTGCTGTCGTGAATGATCTGACGGTGAAGGTTCGACACATCTACTGCATCCGCGTCGACTATGCCCAGGGTACCAACGCCTGCCCCCGCCAAGTAGAGGGCTGCGGGCGAGCCTAGACCGCCGATCCCGATCAGCAGAACCCGAGCCTCCGCGAGGCGCTTCTGGCCCTTGGCCCCTACCTCTTCGAGCAATATTTGGCGAGAGTAGCGGTCTTGCCCGCTTGCCGCTCTGCAAGCGGGCGCTGGAAATGCCACGGGCAACTCCAGGGCTGCCCACTGCGCGTACCCGGACTCCAGATGCTGCAACGCTTCATAGCCCAGCTGTTTCATCAGGCGCAACGCCTGAGCACTTCGGATGCCGTGCGCGCAGTAAAGGACGATGGCAGCGCTTCGGTCTGGGATCTCTTCACCCACGCGCTCCTCGAGCCGATGCAGTGGAATGTGCTTTGCGCGAGGGATGAAACCATCGAGCAACTCCTCGTCAGTTCGTACGTCGATGATCTGGAGCTGCGGCTCTTTCCGGAGCCGCTCGTGAAGCGCGTGTGCAGTAATGGTTGGGGGATACAAGCCACATACTCCTTGCGGGCTCTAAGCGTATCTCACTGCAGACGCGCAGCCATGACCGAGATCATGAGCCTGCGCTTACCGCCCAAGAGCGCTGAATCGGTTCGAGCTTCTTCCGTCGGCTCACACCAACGCGCTCGAGTTGTCCCCTTTGTTTCGCCTCGGAACCCGATCTCACTCCCAAAACCCGGCGAGCTCGAACTAGCTCCATTTCGAAGTGGCGTCGCCACGCCTCAAGGCGTGGTCTCTTTGCCTGCACGTTGGCGTGCAAAAACCGGCGCCGACTCTCTCGGTTCCGTCGCGCAATCGCCACTACTGCCTGTCATCTTCGCGAGTACTTCTGACCTGCATTTGGTCTGTGCGTCGCGACGGCCGTCGAGTTCTGCGCCGTCAAGCCGAGCCGCGGTGCAACGCCAGCTCGACTCGCGAACAACGTCGCGGCCGTGCGGCTCTCCCTTCGCGAGTCGACGGAGTAGAACATGCGTAACGATCTCTCCACTTCTCGACAGAACGCACCGCGAGTCGTCGCGTCGCGTGCCCGCCGGCGGCATCGCGTCGCGTGCCCGCGGGCGACCCTGAATCAGATGTTGGCCGCGCCGCTCGCGACAAAAGACTCAATCTTTACGTCCGGCGCGGTCCCGACGCAAGCGAATGCGAGTCGTGACGCGAGCGCGCGTGCGAGCGCGCCAGGCACTTCGAGTCCCCGAGCAAGCGAACGTGAGTCGCGACTAGTGCCGCTCGCCGTTAGTTTGGCCATCGATTACCGAGATTGCGCGGCGGCAGTAGGCGGACGCGCAGCGGACGCGGGGTTCGGGGTGAAACCCCGAGAAAAACGAGGAGGGCCGCG
>JBLNFG010000112.1:0-4680 GCA_050263495.1 Myxococcales bacterium
ATCACACGAACGATGCGCGATCAAGAGTGTCTTCTAACCGATCGAAATTGCTCCATGTTTGGCGCGATAGCCCTGGTGCGCCACTAGGGCGTGCACTTCTGAAGTGGTTTCGGTCTCGGGCGGCTGTCTGGGGTGCATTTTGAACAATTTGGGAGAGATGTCGACCTGCGTGACCAGTCAGCAGGCTATCTCGGACCCTGCTGTCTTCGATGGCGCGTTCGATGTTGGATTGTTCAGTCGCTGGCCAATCGTGCACTCGGAATATCGGGAACTGTCTTCGTACTTTGTGCGCGCGTCAGTGCTTCATGCGCGTGTGTTGATGCCCGGGTTTGCGCCAGTTGATGCATTCTGTACGCATCTAGGCTCGCCACTCGGCGTCATCCCGTATCGTGGCAAGTATGGTTCATGGGAAGGCGAACATCTCCAGCAGGTGAAAGAAATTTTGGAATTCGTGCGAGAGAAGAGCAACGACGATCGACCATTGTTGCTGCTGGGAGACTTCAACATGGGCCCCAAAACCGCGTTCAGCGATCCAGTGTGGGAACGCCACTACTGGATGACGATCGGTGCTGGATTGGACAATGCATACCTGTCAGGTGGGTCGGCTCGATGTACAAGCTGCGCGGGCACAACGTTTCGCGATTCTAGCGCAACCAATCAACTCATCGATCACGTGTTCTCTATGGGATTGTCGACACGCAATTCCAAATGGGAGCGCCTTTTTGACGTCCCGGTTGCCATCACTCATGACGTCCCAGCGTTCAACCTATCGGACCACACTGGGCTAAGAGTGACTTTCTCGCGTAGTGACCAGCACTGAGTATGAGTTTAGTTGAGCACATGCCACCTCTGCGGCTCAACGGTCCGGTGGCTCGTGGACAAGGCGAAGGGACGCGTTAGTAAGGCATGGTGCCGTAGGCGAAACCGCCCAGATGCGTAGTTTTCCATCGCTGAGCGAGCAACGTCGTTGTCGCGAGTGCCATATCGGTCGCGAAGCCTAAGTTGAATTATCGCGGGGCTGCGCTGCTCTTGGTCTTGGAGTCGGGTGGCCCTTTAATATGCATGGGGAATTACTGCGGCTCTTCCAATCGCGTCGTTCTGCGTCCTTACCAGCTGAGCGCCATTGAACGAATCGAATTCTGTGTGGCACGCGGAGCACGGCGCGCACTGATAGTGGCACCGACTGGTTCTGGAAAGACGGTGGTTGCAAGCGCGATAGTTGTCCGTGCCGTCTGCGACGGGAAGCGAGTGCTCTTTCTCGCCCACCGTCGAGAGCTCATCAATCAAGCCTATCGCAAGCTGATCGAGTTCGGATTGCCGCCGCAGGCGGTTGGCGTGATGATGGCAAGCGATCCGAGACGCCGTCCAGGTGCACCAGTTCAGGTCGCGAGCGTGGACACATTGCGCAACCGCGCAAAACCCACCGCCGATCTGGTCTTCTGCGACGAGGCTCACCGCAACCTGAGTCGCACCTATCGCGAGATTGCTGCGGCGTACCCGAACGCTGTGCACATCGGACTCACCGCGACGCCCTACCGTGCCGATGGCAAGGGGCTTGGTGACGCTTACGACGAACTCATCGCCGTCGCGAGCCCGCGGCAACTAATTGAGAGCGGGCATCTCGTCGAACCACGGGTATTCACGATCCCGCCATCAAAACGGCCAGACCTGTCGAAAGTGAGGCTCTCTAGGGGTGACTACGCGGCAGACGCGCTCGAAGCCGCCGTCGATCGCTCGACGCTGGTCGGCAACATCGTCGAGCATTGGCTCGAGCATGCAAAAGGAATTCGCACGGTCGTGTTTGCGGTGTCGGTCGCGCATTCGCGGCACATCGTGGAGCGGTTCCGAGCAGCGGGCGTTTCTGCGGAACACCTCGATGGGATGACGCCAACTGCGGAGCGCGACGCCATCCTGAGGAGACTCGATAAGGGAGAGTCGCTAGTCGTGTCGGGAGTCGGAGTCTTGGCCGAGGGTTGGGATCAACCAAGCGTAAAATGCGCCATTCTGGCTCGTCCAACCAAGTCGACTGGGCTCTACCTTCAGCAAGCAGGGCGCATCCTTCGGCCTTGGCAGAACCAGCGCGCGATCATTCTCGACCACGGCGGGTGCGCGCTCGAGCATGGACTACCGCAAGACGATCGCGAGTTCTCGCTTGAGGGACGAAAGAAGCGCCTGAGGACAGCGGTTGATGCGCCCGTGCGTGAGTGCCCTTCTTGCACCGCGGTGCTGTCGATCAACTCGCGCATCTGTCCCGAGTGCGGGTATCAGTTGCTCGCTGAGCGCGAGCTACCAGACGAAGTGGAAGGCAAGCTCGTCGAAGTGACGCCCGGCAGCTTGCCAGCGCCAGCCAACAGTCGCCAGACGCGCGCTGAGCGCCGCATCACGATCGAGGCTCTGCGGGGCGCCGCGCACAAGGGTGGGTGCCTTACCTGGGCAGAGCTTGACCGCGCACACGCGGAGTCCTCTTCGGCTCAGCAACGGCTATTCGCGCTCGATTAGTCGCACTCACGTTCAGTGCCTGAGGTGCTTATGGAACTTCGCTCAAAGCTATCCATCATGCCCGGCTCGTGGTGCCGCGGACGGCACTGGATTGGGGGTCACTCGTGACTCAGATCGCAGTTGCTCCCGACAAGTATGCTGTGAGCTTTCAGCCTGGTATCGAAAATCCTCCGCGTATCTACGTCGTGTGTTCTCTTCGGGAAGCTCTCGAACATTGCTACGGAACCAAGGCGCACCTTGTCACCTACGTCGTCGAAGGGCTTATCGAACAGCCGCGTATCAAGAAGGAGGGGCTCGAGCTCTTTTTGGCACGCTACGGCGGGCGCATCACCACCGAATGCTTCATGTGCGATGTCGACAATCCGCTGCACCAATGCTGGACCGAGGAGGGCTTCCTCTCGGCCCGCGAAGCGCACCAGAAGATGGAGATCTTGTCTACGGCGGGCCTGTACTACACGCCGCACGGCTTTCGCATTGTGCAACCGCTGTCGAAGCCGATCGATGTGCACGAAGCAGAGGACCATCTTGTCGCTTGGCTCTACCGACTCAAAGCCGCGGGTCTCGAAGTGGACTGGAAATGCATCGACTGGACGCGACACTTCAGGTTGCCCAACACCACCTACGAACCCACTCGGCGTTCACGGTGCATCGATCTCAGTCGGATGCAACCGATCGACTTGCCTCCGCTTCCAGCGGTTCCGCTCAAAGCGCCCAACGTCGAGTCGTCGAAATCTGTCCGTAAGACGACAGGGGGCGCGAAGAAACCCGAAGGGACCCATAGCGCGAGCGTCGTGTCCTCGGTCCCAGACCTACCCGAGCGCTGGATGCCGCTCGCTCGAAATGTCGCGGCCGCGATGCGCACGGTGGAGTCCGAGTGGCACACGCCGTTCTTAGCGCTTGCGGGAGCCATGCTGTCGCTTGGAGTCCCGGAGGAGCTCGTTCCGCAATTGAATGGGGCGGTTTCCGCGCTCACGGGTGCGGACACGCGCACTTCCGATCGCGTGAGCGGCGCGCGCACCACGATCGATAGAAGGCATAGGGGGCTGCCGTTTCAGGGCCTGAGGACTCTGCAGCAGGACTGGCCCGATGTCGCTGCAGCACTTCGTGCTGAGATGGACGCTTTGCGCACCACTGGCGCATCTGAGTCCGTCGTCGATGCTGACGGCGGGCAGCCCAGTCAGCCCGAGCGGAGCCTGGAGGAGACCATTGCGGCCATGGAGGCCGCGATTGAGAATGCGCCCGATGGCCTCACGCTCATCAAGGCGGAATGTGGGATCGGAAAGAGCCAGGCAGCGCTCCGAGTCGCTGCACGCCGGGCGATGAAGCCATACAAAGACCCGAATGCGGTTGGTAGCCGTGCGCCCGCTGAATCAAAGACGTCTATCTCAGTCGACAAGAACCGACTCGCACAGCAGTTCATGTCAAGTCTACGCAAGCTCGGGCAATCGAGCTTGCGAGTGTTTGGTCCGTTATCCCTGCGTGAGAGGGATGGCACGCCCATCTGCCAGTTTCATAATATTGCCGAGCCGCTAGTAAGTGGTGGGCTACGCATGCAATGGGAGTTGTGCGAGCGGCGCAATAGCGGAAGTAAGTGCCCGCACTACGATGGCTGTCCCGCGCGTGAGGGGTACGAAGGTGATGTGGATAGTCGCATCACGCTTGGTACGCACGCCCTACTCAACACGCTGGACGCTCGAGCTGGCTCAACCGGTATGCTTATCATCGACGAAGTGCAGGACTTCCTCGAGTCCGTTACCCTCACCGAAGATGATCTGACGACGGCGCTTCAGTTCGGGCTCAAATCGTTTGATGGCATGCACCTTGGCGCGCTCGCGCCCTCGCTCTGGGCACTACGGGCCTTTGCTCGGATGTCGGACGACTTTCGGGCGATTGATGCGTGCGAGGCTGTGCGCAAGTTCGAACGCGAGGTGCCGCTCGATGTGCTGCAACAGGGGCAGCGCTCAGCTGGGCTCAGCTACGAGTCCGAGAACGACGCGGTGAGATGCGGGTGCAAGGCGCCCTTCCCGACGAGACATCAAGGCACGTCGCCCCCTGTCCTGAAGATGGCGATCGAATTCGCCATGATGCGTCCAAGCGCGGCACAAGAGATCGGGCGCATCGCACTCGTGCTGAGGACCGTGTATCGCGCCATCGCTGCCGAGTACCCGGTCACGGTGCGGC
>JBLNFG010000113.1:0-4835 GCA_050263495.1 Myxococcales bacterium
AGTTTCCATAGAAGTGCTCGACGTACAACCCACGCTTGATGAGCTCATTGAAGAACGGAGTGTAAGTCTTGCCATTGGGCGCGGTCTTCTCGACCTGTGCCGACCGGAAGGATTCGACCAACAACAGGAATACGTCCGGGTGTCGCGAACCTTGGACGGGCGTCGACTTCGCCGCATGCACGAGCGGATACTCGTTGGCCTTCAACTTTACCGCGAATTCTTTCTTCGGTTGCCGCCGGTACCAATTTGACTGCGCAACCCTGGACAACTCATCACCTAGCGGCAACGGCGCAATCACCAAGCCCAAGTACGCAACGGCACACAGCGAAACGCTACGCCACCGAGGCCCCGGCTGCAGGCGCATGACGGGTCTTCGGAGCTCGAGATGACCAACCAGGACCAGCAGAACCAACCCAAAGCCCAACATCCAGCCACTGAGCGTGTCAAAAGCCACGCTCCAGGCTTCACTCGTCATATGCGCATTGGTAAAAACTGCCGACAGGTCGACACTTGCATGCGATCGGACGCGGTGAGCTGCACAAACTGTGTGAGTCAGCATGACCGCCGCAGCCGTGCACAGCCTAGCCCAACGCCGCTTTGCCACGACTGCTGCGAGCAACTGCAGAGGCGCGTTGATAGTGACGATCCCGCAGCCTAGGCAAAGGAGAATGAGCGCGACGCGACGCACCGAGTAAGGGCCGGACCAGTCGAAAACCACAACCAAGACCGGCAGCTGCAAAAGCATTACGGCAGCATTTAGGATGCCAAATCGGAGCGGAAACCAGGCCCCGCTTGCGCGCAGCTTCGGCTTTAACATGTGGCTTCATCGGCAACGACGAGCGTGAACCGCCATCGCCGCCGATTGGGGAACATATTCCATCAGCCGGCGCTACTTTCAAGTCCGCATCCACAATGTTGTTCTCGGCCGAGCGGACCACGCGCTAGCAGCGGACCATAGCAGAAACGCGAGACCGGAGATTCGAGCTAGCTGACGCAGCGATTCGACGCGAACTTCGAGTATCCCGGGCGAGTCGAACGGGTTCTTGGATGCGTCGTGCTGTGGCGCGACGAGTAACGCTCAGTAGGAAAAGTCGGGAGAGGTCTAGGCGGGACTCGGCTGGCGCCCTCTGCGCGACCCTGACAGACCCCCTCGCACGGCGCTGTGCGCGGAGTTACCGCCGTTCAAGCAAAGTACACCCGCGCTACCATGAGGAGTCCCCTTGGGCGCGCCAGCGCCGATCGACTAATCGTGAGCGACGCCAGAGCGGGCGAGACCGCGACACGTTTGGATCGATGCGCTCTGCCGCACTGGGCTGTAGCTAGCGCTTCATCAAGCCGAAGAGGCGCCCGCTCAAGCGATCGAGCCGCAGCCGAACCTCGGCGCAATCGGCTTCACTGAGGTAGCTCCAGGCAATCGCGACTCCGAACGCCGCATGGGACTCCAGGAGCGAGCCCCGAGCGGTCTCGAAGAGATTGCGCGCATTCCCCGCGCGCCGACCGAAGCCCTCGGCGATACAGAGTGTGATGCCGCTCAGAGAACGACGTAACTGAGACGCGAGATCGCGGTCGCGCTTCTCGATGCGCTCGATGAGCGGACGAGCGAGCGCGATGACGTGACAAGATTCCTCGATCAGTTGTTGCTGAAGTGGGCTGTGCATGCCCCTTTCGGCGCAGTTTTCGTGACACCGCCCGAGCGGTGGCGAGAAAAGTGCGCCGCTCTTCCATGCACAGACCACGCAAGCGACTGACGAGAAGAGAGTCAGTCGTGGGCGGTAGAGTCAATCGTCGGCGTCAGCGCCGGTAGCAGCAAACCGATAACCGTCCCCGATACTGCCTGCCGACGATCAGGGCGCAGATACGGAAACTGTTTCCGTCGCTGAATTCAAGGACGTTCCAGCAGATTTGGATGCGCTCGCCCTGACTCAAGGGTGAGCCTTGCTGCACTCGCGGGACCTGTGATAACGCTGCGGTGTGTCTAAAGTCTCGATCCAGGATGGGCCAGAGTCGTTCGACGTAACACTGCTCGAAGCCGAGCACCCTACGCGTGTCGTCCTGTTTGCCGTAGGCGGCGGAGGAAACCCTGAGCGGCACTTGCCGCTGCTTACGTCGCTTGCCGAAAGGGGTGCCGCGGTCGTCGCTCCACATTTCGAGCGCCTCGGCTCGAATGCTCCCAGCGAGAGTGAACTGCTCATGCGCGCACGCAGACTCACGCTCGCGCTCGACGCAGTCGCGCACAAGCATCTAGCCGTGGTGGGAGTTGGGCACTCCATCGGAGCAATGATGCTGCTCGCGCTTGCCGGTGGAAAACCGTGGATGCGGTCCGGGCAACCACTCGCAATTGCTCCTGCGCCACGGTTGGAGCGACTGGTCCTGCTGGCAGCTCCAACCGGCTATTTTCAGGGCCCCGGCGCGATGAACGACGTGCACACGCCGATTCTCGCTTGGGCAGGGACCCACGACTCCATGACACCGCCCGAGCAGACGGAATTTCTGAGAGATGCGCTGGCACCCCGTGTTCCGGTTGAAGTGCGCATTACCGAGGGAGCCGGCCATTTTACGTTCCTGAACACGCCGCCACCTCAGGTAGCCGAGCCTCACCCCAATCGCGACGCATTTCTCGCCGAGCTGGCAGCAGAGGTCGGTCGCTACGTGATGCGAACCACGGTGGGCACCGAGACTCACAGCAACTGAGCCGGATCGAGCATGAAGGCGGGTGACGGAGTCGTTATCTGCTCCTCCCATTTGCCCGCAGCGCGGCAACGCGCGAGGACAAGTTTGGGAGGAGCAAGCGCCGGCGACGACGGCGCGGTGGTGGGCAGGAAAGCTCTCTTGAGATCGCTAAGTTCTCGCGAGATTGCTTTCCCGCTTACCGACCCTGTAGGTCGAATTGTTCCAGGTGGTATTCGCGACGCGGCACCAGCTCGAGGCGTCGCATGTAACGGCGTTCGGCTTCTTGCACGGCTGCCTTTTCTTCGGTCTGCAGCAGATCGATCACCGCTGGGTGCGCGTTGACGACGATGCTGTACCCCTTGAGCAGGTGCCGTTCACGCCGCACTTGGCGCAAGATCTCGTACGCGACCGTCACGCGCGACTGAATCTGCCCAGTGCCGTCGCAGTAGAAGCACGGTTCATGCAGCATGCGGGTGAGGCTCTCGCGAGTGCGCTTGCGCGTCATCTCGATCAAACCAAGCTCGCTGATGCGGTTGATGGTCGTCTTCGCTTTGTCGCGTGCTAGGTGCTGCTCGAGGCTGCGCCACACTTTGTCGCGATTGGACGCGTGATCCATGTCGATGAGATCTAGGATCACCAGCCCGCCGATATTGCGCAAGCGGAGCTGATAAGCGATTTCGGTCACCGCTTCGAGGTTGGTCTTGAGTGCGGTTTCCTCGAGATCCTTACTGCCCTTGCCGACGAAACGACCTGTGTTGACGTCGATCGCCGTCAATGCTTCGGCCTGATCAATGACGAGGTACCCGCCACTTGGCAGCGGAACCTTGCGTCCCAAGGCGCGCCCGATCTCGTCTTCGATGCCATAGGCGTCGAAGATTGGCTCGTCCCCAGTGTAGAGTTCGATGTCTTTCACGCGCGACGGCAGAAACATCTCCACGAACTGAACCAGCCGAGCGTGCTGCTCGCGATCATCAATGATGATCTTCTGAACGTCGTCGTTGAAGAGGTCACGCGCGGTCTTTAGAACCAAATCTAGCTCGGCGTAGAGCACGGCCGGCGCTTTCACTTGCGCCTTCTTCTTCGAGACCTCTTTCCACAAGGCGATCAGGTAACCGATGTCGGTCTTGAGCGACTTCTTGGTCAGCCCTTCCGCGACGGTGCGCACGATGAGTCCACCAGACTCGGGCTTAAGTGCTTCGATCACCTGCCGCAGCCGATTGCGTTCTTTGGGCGAGCCAATGCGTTTGGAAATCCCCACGTGGTCCACCGTTGGTAGGTAGACCACGTGTCGCCCCGGCAGCGAGACATGGCTGGTGACGCGAGCTCCCTTGGTACCAATGGGCTCCTTCGAGATCTGAACGACGACCTCGTCGCCCTCTCTAACAATCTCAGTAATCGGCATCGATCGCGAGACGCGCGCCAAATTTAGCTTATTGTTGCTCCCGCGCCGATCGCGGCTCTGATCACCACGACCGCGTAGCTGTGTTCCGTTTCTGCGCGCGACGCGACCGCTTGCAGCGACCGCGACCTTCGGGGCCTCAACGCGAGCTTTGCTTTCCTGGCCTGGCCTTACATTGCGCTTTGCTGCCAGATCGGCGGGACTTGCCTGCACGGTGGGTTGGCTATCCTCCGCACCATTGCGCTTGCGCCGTCGGCGCCGACGCCTTCCACGCCCTTCGCGTTGCGGCGAGATGGCTGTCGGTTGCGGAGGGAGTGCTTCGGACTCGCCCGGCTGGACCGCGTTCGATACTTCGTCGCCGAGCATCGAAGGCAGAGACACCTCGGTGACGTCAGAATCGTCCTCTTCCAGTCCTCGAAGTTCCGACCCAACGCTATGGACGGTTCTAGCGTGCGCGATTCCCGAGTGGGTTCGGCCTGCACCATTCGGTTTTTCGGCAATGAGGATGGGCTCGTCGTCGCCCTCTTCACCGTCGTCACCCTCGTCCGCATCGTCTTCGACAGCATCGGTTTCTAGCGAGTCGTCTTCGCCGGGCTCGACTTCCATCGAGTCGTCTTCGAGGGCGTCGCTTTCACCGGGTTCGGCATCCAGGGCGTCGTCGTCCTCCGCGTCCGCGTCCTCGATCTCGTCCTCATCTGACACGGGTTCCGCGTCGGACTCTTCCGCGTCAGACTCATCTAGGGCGTCGAGTTCGAGGTGTTCGTCG
>JBLNFG010000114.1:0-3701 GCA_050263495.1 Myxococcales bacterium
ACGCTCCGAAACCTTTTAGCGGGATTGGGGCTGAAGGCAAACATCCTATTTGGTCCCAACTCAGGGGGCCTCAGCGCGTGGACGCAGATCCCCCGCGCCGAGTTCAACCTAGTGGTGTCCCCGTGGGTTGGAGTCTCCATTGCGGAAAAGCTGAACAAGAAGTTCGGAACACCTTGGCTACACGTTCCAGCCCTGCCCATTGGTGGCACTGAAACCTCGCGCTTCCTTAGAGACGTCGCCGATTTTGCCCACGTCGATGCAGCACGTTCTGAAGCGTTCATCCAGGAGTGTGAGCGAGAGTATTACTATTACTTCGAGCGTCTGGCTGACTTCGTCTTGGAGTTCCGTTGGGATCTTCCGTCTCGGTTTACCACGATCGCTGACTCGTACTACGCGACGGGGCTTGCACACTTCTTCACCAAGGACCTGGGAATGATACCCGCTCAACAATTCGTTACCGAGTCACCGCCGGAGACATTTCGTGCCGCCATCGCTCAATCCTTCCAGGACCTCACTGCCGGAATATCCGCCGAAGTGAGTTTCGAGAGTGACGGAGGTATCATCCACCAGAAGCTGCGAGATCAAGCTGGATCACCTGCCCTGCTGCTCGGGAGCAGCTGGGATCGGCAAATTGCCCGCGAGCTCGGGGCGTGCCACCTGAGCGTCGCGTCACCAATGACCGACCGCCTCGTGTGCAATGGCACCTATGCCGGTTATGCGGGGGGACTTCGATTGCTCGAAGATCTCTATTCGTCGGTGCTAGCGAGCGTGCAATGACCCAATACACACCAAGTGGAGCGAGAGCACGATGCCGTATCTAACTGCCGTTCCCTGCCGAGAGAAACGTCTTGACGCGACTGTTGCTTATGGAGGCGGGTGCAATTGCCTGGCCGATGAACGTCGCCAAGGTTGCCTGAAGCGCCGAGAGCGCAGCTTCAGCCAAGCGAGCGTTTGTCAAGAGTGGTACAGCATGTTTACACTGCTCACGGTCGCGGATTCGGCACTGGTCGTACACGGACCAGTGGGCTGTGTAGGCAGCGCGGCGACCATGAACATCTTCAATCGCCTTGGCCAAGCTGCACGCGGTGCGCGCCCCATTCGTTCCAAGCGTTGGTTCTCGACTGCGCTGACGGAAAATGAAGTTATCCACGGGGGAGAGGAGCGGTTGCGTGAGACGGTACGAGCAGTCGATGCACGGTACCATCCGAAGTTGATCTTCGTCTTTACCACCTGCGTATCTGGAATCATCGGAGACGCCGTGCGCGACGTCATCAACTCGCTTCAGAGCGAGGTTGACGCACGCCTGGTTCTCTGCGAGTGCGAGGGCTTCAAGACGACCGTCTGGGCAACCGGTTTCGATGCGGTATTTCACGGAATCATCCATGCATTGTTGGAGCCCCGGGAGGAGCGCATCCCGAACCTGGTCAACGTGATCAGCCCCCTAACGGTAGGACGGCTCGACGAAGTCGAAATCGAGAGACTACTCGGGGCGTTAGGGCTCGAACCCAACTTCATTCCCTGTTACGCCGCGCTCGAGGATATCCGACGAACAGTTCAAGCAAGTGCCACGACGTGCACTTGCATGACCTATGGTGACTACTTCGCGCGGCAGCTTCGGGAACGCTATGGCGTGCCTTTCACCCAGGACGTGATGCCGCTAGGAATCGAGAATACCGATCGCTGGTTGCGCAATCTCGCGTCTCTGGTTGACAAATCGCTGGAGGTGGGAAGCCTGATCGCTCGTGAGCACGAACGCATCGAGCCTCAACTAAAGGCCTTGCGTAATGGGTTGGCGGGTAAACGAGTCTTCATCAGCGCAGGGCAGGCGCGAGCTATGACGATGTCGGCGCTGGCGAAGGAACTCGGCTTCGAGTTGGTCGGAACGACTGTCTACCACTACGACGAGGTGATCGTGGAAAGCGTTGCGCGGCTCTCCAAGTCTCTCGGAAATTTCCCGATCAACATCGCGAACGTGCAACCGTTCGAACAGGCTAACCTGCTGCGCAGGCTCAAGCCGGATCTCTATCTATCGGATGAAATGACAACAGGCTGGGCCGCCAAGCAAGGGATCCCGACCATGATGATCTATGACTACGGCATGACCTTTCTTGGCTATCAGGGAGTACTGAGAATTGGGGAACGCATGCTGCATACAATGAGCAACCCAAGCTTCAGCCGAGGATTGCAGCGACACAAGCCATTACCGTACCGAGATTCGTGGTATGCGTCTGACCCATTCAAATACCTGTCGCAGGACGGGGCGGAGTAGCCGTGGGCGTTCCGATTCTTCCGAAGCTCGCTGAATCGCCTCGCTACACGTGTTCGCTCGGTGGCGGCATCGCGACCGCTGCGGCAATTCACCGCGTCGTTCCCATTATTCATGCTGGTCCAGGCTGCGGCATGCAGTTGTTCAATGGCTTACAGTATGTTGCGGGTTATCAATGGGCAACCTACGTTGGCTCCTCAGCAACCCCCTCGACCAACACGTCCGAGCGCGATGTAGTATTTGGTGGCGAGCCTCGGCTTAGGCAGACCATTCAATCCACCCTCGAGCTCATGGACGCAGATCTCTACGTCGTCCTTACCGGTTGCACGTCGGAGATCATCGGGGATGACGTACAAAGCGTGGTGAATGAGTTTCGCCAGAGCGGGGCTCCCATCGTCCACGCGGCAACATCCGGATTCAAGGGGCTGACCCGTCGTGGGTATGAACTGGTTCTGGAATCGCTCATTGATTCTGTAGTGAAACCCGCAGAGCGCGACTCCATGCTGGTCAATCTCTTCGGAGTCGTTCCCGGCGCAGACGTGTTTTGGCAAGGTAGTCTGGAAGAGATCGCACGCCTGCTCGGTGAGCTTGGCGTGCGTGTCAATACCTTCTTCACGAACCGCCAGGGGGTGGAATCAGTGCGCACGTCTTCAGCTGCTGCCCTGAACATTGTTCTGTCGCCTGATGGGTGCGATGGGATCGTGAGCAGGTATAGTCAGCAACACTCCATCCCTTACTTGCGTTTCGACGGACCACCCGTGGGACCGACCGCAACCACGGCGTTCTTGCGACAAATCGGGACTGCCCTTGAGATCCGGGAAGCGCACTTCAGCCAGGTTGCGAGTCGTAACGAAGAAACCGTATACGACTACTTCGAACGTGCATCGTTGGCCTTCACGGGGTTCGGCTATCAGCATCGAGTTGCTGTGCTCGGAGATGCCAGCTCGGTCGTCTCGTTGACGCGTTTCCTCGTGGATGACTTCGGACAGATCCCGGCAATAGCGGTCGTGACCGAACCACTGTCGGACGAAGGAAAGCAGCGCACGTCATGTGCATTGGAACGGTCCGAGAGTGTCAAGGGGCCAAGCATTCTGTTTAGCGACGATCAACGGGAAGCCTGGAAAGCCGTAGCCGAGTCCGAACCTAGCTTCATTCTCGGAAGTTCGCTCGACAAGGACATTGCGGAAGAACTCGGCGCGTTGCACCTGAGCGTTAGTTTCCCAGTGACGGACCGAGTAATCCTTAGTCACAGTTACGTGGGCTATCGCGGCGCCATCACGTTGGCAGAAGATCTGTTCGCGCCCGCTCTGACACAGCTCTAGCACTCCTGCGTGCTTCTTGGTTGGCCAACTCTCTTCGATATTGGAGTGCGGCCTGTTTCTCACCAATGCTGCGGCATCGGCAGCAATAGTTTGGGATGATATCATGCATTTCT
>JBLNFG010000115.1:0-3643 GCA_050263495.1 Myxococcales bacterium
TATCTCTCGTTCAGCGGCCATGGCTATGTCGAGCCCACCGGAGAACACGCGCTCGCAATGCTGGACGGTGGGATCTCGCAGCGCGTCCTCTACGACGAAGTGCTGGCCGAGTTCGAGGGCATCAATGTGCATCTTATCATCGACGCGTGCCATGCCGCGGGCGTCGTGGGTTCCCGTGGCGCGTTTGGACAGGAACTCGACGCCAAGGTCGTCGAACTCGATCCTGCTCAGCGCGAGAACCTGCTGCAGAGAAGGAGGCTCAGCCGGTTCCCGAACGTGGGGGCGCTCATGGCGAGCAGCGTGAGTGAGGAGTCCCAAGAGTGGTCGCGCATCGAGTCAGGGGTATTCACCCATGAGGTTTTGTCTGGTTTGTTCGGCGCAGCGGACGTCAACGGGGACCGTCGCATCGAGTACAGTGAACTGCAGGCCTTCGTCTCAGCCGCGAATCGTGGGTTGCCGGCGAATGCCGCGAAGCCGAGTATCGTCGCGATTGCGCCGGCCGCGAACCAGCGAGCGCCGTTGCTCGAACTCGGGGAGCTGCGAGAGTCAGTCGTTATCACAGGGGTTCCCAGGGATCTAGGCCACTTCTATATCGAGACGAGAAACGGCCAACGTTTGCTTGACGCTCACTTCGAACGCACCCAACAGATGACGTTGGCAGTGCCGCGCAGTCAGGCGAGTCTCTATCTGCGCACTTCCGATCGAGAGGCAATCATTCCGCACGAGGGGCGCGTTGCGCTCGCGTCGTTACAGTTCGTTCCGCTCGATAGCAGCGCCAGGGGAAGCGTCGACGACGCGTTGCGGGAAGGCTTGTTTACGAACGCGTACGGTGCGGATTACTACCGGGGTTACGTCGACAGTCAGGAGCTAGTGCCCGTCGAGTTTCCGCGCTTCCCGAGCGCTGCGCATCAAGAGCACGCGGGCGCACCCGGGGCGCCTGCCACACCGCCAAGGGTTCGCCAAACGCGCTCGGCTTGGCCCAGTCGCGTACTGTTAGTCACGTCAGGGGCAGCCTTGGTTACCTCGACGGTTCTCGGATTGCTCGCCTACGACAAGCGGCGTGACTTTGACCGTACCAACAAACAACGGCAGGCGCACGAACTCGCCGATGAGTACGCGACGTATGGGAACGCTAGCATCGCAGCTGCTGCCGTCGGGGTTGCGGCCGGTGCCGGTGCGCTTTTGCTCTGGCCCAGTGTGCAGGTGCATCCAGTCACTGCTCGTGGGCAACACAGTGTCCACCTCTCCCTAGGTACTCAATTCTGAACGCGATCACGATGGAGCCCGCTGCCCTGCGACTCAATGACGATCTTTGAAGAGACACTAGGCCTTTTGCCGCGGTTTCGCGACGGCGCGAAGGACGCCTACGAGGCGGTCTATCGACGTTATTTCTCGGATGTGTATCGCTTGTTCAGTCGGGGCTTCGTCACCGGGACGCCGCCGTGTTCAGTACCGGGGCTCAGCGAGGATCAAGCACTCGAGCACCTGCAGGAGGTGTTTCTCCGTGCCTTCGATGAACGAGCCAGGATGGGCTACGACGGCTTGCGGCCCTATCGTCCCTATCTGCTACGGATCGCCAAGAACTATCGGATCGACGTGCATCGGCGTGAACGCCACGTTGATGCCCACGGCGGACCCGCTGAAGACGCGAGGCGCGTCGATCTAGATCGCATTATCGATCAGTCTTCGCCCGTCGCGCCGCTCGACATCGAAGAGACCTACCATACACAGTCCCGGCTCGAGCAGACGCAAGTCTTCCTTTCCGGATTATCCGGGGTGGAGCGCCGCTTCGTAACACTGCGTTTCGTCGAAGAGCAGCCGCAGGCGGTGGTCGCGACGACCCTCGGCGTAACTCGCCGCAAGGTGCGTACGCTCGAGGCGCAGATCCAGCGTCAGCTACAACAACACCTAGCCCAACAGGGGCTCGATTGATCATGCTGCTACGGAGTATTATCGACAACCAGGGCTCGACTTCGAAACAGCCCGCCCAAAACAATCGGAGCTCCATCGGGCAAGCGGCTCCGAAACAGACCGCCCAGCAGGAGCTCGCGTGATCGTACTGCTCCGAAGACTTGTCCTCAACCAGGGCTCGACTCCGAGACAGCACGCCCAACGCGAGCCTCGCGTGACCCAGCCATTCCGAATTGAGGCAGCCATGTCCCGCATTCCCAACTTTCGAACTCGTCTTGGTTCACTCGAGCCGATTGCGAAAGTTCCGCTCGTGCCTTCAACGTGGATGACTTCTTGGATCAGCGTTGGTTTGGCGCTGTCGTTGGCGTGCCCGGGCTGTCATCTGGACGCGAACAAAAAAATGGCATGCGATACCGCTAAGGATTGCCTGGGCGGCTACGTGTGCATGAACCAAACGTGCGTTGCCGAGGAAGAGCACGGTTCCAACGGCTCCCCATCGGCTCCGTCGGGCGTGACCGGAAGCTTTGACCCGAGCAGCCTAGAGTATCGCCTTTCCTGGCAGGACAATTCCGAAGACGAGACTGGATTCGAGATCGAGCAGGAGTACCGAGATTCGATGTCGCTCGAAGACACCGCGATCACCAACCTGCGCCCCACACCGGCGAACGTCCGAGTGGCGGCTTATCGGTTCGTTCGCGAAGGTACCTTCACGTTTCGCGTGCGTGCGGTGCGGGGTGGCGAGATGTCCGCGTACTCCGAGTC
The DNA here is from genome assembly GCA_050263495.1 of Myxococcales bacterium. Classification (GTDB taxonomy): domain Bacteria; phylum Myxococcota_A; class Polyangia; order Polyangiales; family Polyangiaceae; genus FEN-1139. The sequence continues at coordinate 2,674 of JBLNFG010000115.1, forward strand.
GCATGTGCACACCGCAACCACGGTCGAGCTGTATCCTTGGGATGAATCCAAAGTACCGACGATACCCCAGGCTGAGTACTCCTACGTCGAGGGCGCCGATATTCTCTCCGGATCCGTCGAACTCCGATGGAGCCCAGCAGACTTTCGCGATGACGAGGACACACTATCGGGCTATCGCGTGTACCGACGTCAAGCCAGCTTTGGTGCATGGGCGTTGCTGCGGTCACTCCCGACGAGCATTCGCTTCTACGTGGATAGCAGGGACGACGGGGGCATGATGGGATACGAGTACGCGATCGCGGCCTTCAATAGCTATGGGGAGTCGAGATATTGGACGCACTCGGAAGACGATGACGCGTTGTGAGCTTTCGTCGAATGCGTCGACGCGCGTAGCCGTCGTAGAGGTTGGGCGCGATGGATCCCTCGTCGCGTTCGTTCCAGCGCAGGTAGCGCATGGCGCGACGGACCTCGTCGTAGGCCGTGATGAATAGGGTGAAGGCACGCGAGCGCATCTCAGCAGCATAGACGGCAGTTACAGGTTTTGAGGCGCGCCGCCCAGCGAACCGGAGCAGCCGCGCGGCAAGCTTGAGCGCGCGATCGAGCTCCTTGCGGGTGGTTGCGCACCTGCCGTCGATAGCGGCCCAGTGCGTCTTGAGCAGTTGCCCCACGAGCTGAAGATCGGCTGCGACGGTTACATAGCCCACCCGCCCGCTGTAGCGATCGAGCGCCGTCGCCTGGATGAGATCGCGTCGGATGAGCGTGTGGGTGTCACTGTGTAGCACGCGTCGCAGCCGAAAGCTTTCGTCGTAGACGGCCTTCAGAATCGCGGGAGGCTGGGTGACGGTCGCCCGGAGTGTGTTCGCATAGCTGAGTGCCAGGGCATAATCTTCGAGTCGATCGAAGCGAGCGCTGTCGAAGCAGGGCATCTCTCGTATGATCTGGGCGCGGAAGGTCGTGAGCGTGGGGAGCA
>JBLNFG010000116.1:0-2728 GCA_050263495.1 Myxococcales bacterium
GAGGTTCCACGAATGGAAGGGAAGTATCGGACCGTGAACCGTTCATTAGAGGAAAGGAGCTGACGCACCGTAAGCAACGGCACCGGCTTCTCAGCACCTAAGATACCAGTCGTCCTCCGACAGAAGTATAGAAACGCAAAGGCAAAGCTGGACCAATTGCGTCGTTGACTCACGACGAGCAAGAGGGCGCAGAACAATCAGTCGCGTCATCCGTTTAGTAGTTCTGAACGTGCGATGAAGTGGTCATGTCGCGCCAAAAATCCGCGAAATGGGCCTGGGCGGCCCGGTGGGCGCTACTCGACTAAGTGGCTGGAGCTGCTTACGCCATGGTTTCGCCTAACGCTCTGCGCGTCAGCAACGGGCGCGCAGTCTCAAGCAGTCGCGTGAACAGGGGCAGTTGTTGTGGATCTGCGAAGGCGAGCGCGAAGTGTTCGGGCTCAAGCGCTCGCTCTAGCCGTGAGGCAAAGTTCGCTCGCAGACAGCTCACGTAGTACTCCACGTCGTAATCCCGTGGATCTTGAGCGAGCTCGGGTGCTTCACTGCTGCCTCTTGGATTCCATAGGCTGGGGCGGCCACCCTGCGCGCGGTACACGCGCACGACCTCACCGACCTCCCAATGCCCTCGACCACTCAACACCAGCGCCTCGTAAACCGATTCGCGTCGCTGTTTACGTGACGCCAGATACTGGTCCGGTGACTTAGTGAGACGTGCAAGCACGGTTAGCTGTGAGGTCGGAACCGCGCGTGCGCGCAATGAGATCACGCTTTCCACATACGCTCGACGTACTCCCGGAACGTCCCCGCTCAGAAGGGCGTCAATTGCCCGCCCCAGAAAGGCTTCCCCAAACGGCTCCGCTCGACGCGAGCGAAATGCGACGCCGCGCAGTAACACGGGGCCTTGGTACGGTTTCAAGGCATAGTTTTTGGGCTCGTGAGATAGCATCGCCGCATAGCGGCCTTCGAATTCCAGGTGGACGAGCTCCGGTAACAGCGCCGCCACCTCACTCACGATCTGCCGTTCGTTCGTCTCACTGGAACCTTCCGGCATGGCGAAGTACACGCCGTCCGTATCCGCTTCGAGTAGCGTCACGCCGCGCCGATCTAGCTCGCGGCAAATGATGGCCAGTAATTCGCGACCATGTCGAGTCACCTCGTTGGCGGCTCGTACGTCAGCGAAACGGGTGAGACCCACCGCACCCAAGTAGCCGTAGGCTGAGTTAATCACAATCTTCATTGCCGCGGAGAGGGCTTCAGTCGTCGCGCGTTCGGCTGAATTTGCAGGCAGACTGCGAGCACGTTGTTTCGCTGCAAGCCGTTGCTCCACTAGGCGATCCACCAGTGCCAAAAGTACGCCTAAGCGGTCATTCGCCGGTCCAATGCGGTACTGTCGCATTAGGGATGGGTACAGGCTAGCGACATCCGCTTTCACGATGCGCTGTGCAACCCCAGTGGCGAATAGATATAGAGCAGCACCCGTATGCACCACGCCGTCACCCACGGCATGGGCGGGCAGCGCTGCGTTGGAACGCAGGTATGCTCGAACAATCATGGGATCGAGGAGACCCGTCGCGGCCCCTGCATCTGCGACGCGTTCGTATCGGCGCGGAGCCATGCGCGCGAGCGCGAACGCCGCAGCCCCAAGTACATGGGACACGCGCGCTGCTTCAATGACGTCTTGACTCGCATAGCGTCGGACGCGGTCAGGGTCGGTTTGATACACTCGATGCACCGCGTCGCCCGGTATGTATTCGCGATCCGGACCCGATACGCCGAGTTTCTTCGCCACCGCTTTCAGGCCATGTCCGGGCAGGTCGCGCGCAGAAAAATCATAACGACGCACCGCGTCCAGAGTGTCAATGAACTCTCTCCCGGGCGTGGTGTATCGCATCCGGCGTGGACGGGCCGCGTCACTATCCTGTGCCGCGAACCTCTCGTTGGTACGTACGACACCGCGCCCGGTTCCCGCTGCGCGAAGCCGTAGTCCGGGTTGACCGTAGCGGCCTAGGTTTAACGGCACTCGAAGTCGGCGTGCTCGCTCCACCAAGAATGGGAGATCGAATCCAAATAGATTGTGGTTTTCTATCACATCGGGATCGAACTCCTGGACTAACCCCAACAGCCGTCTGATGATCGCCGCCTCAGCCGCATCCCTGTCCGCATCGGTCGCTTCAAGCTCAAGCACAGACGTCTCACCGTTGGGGGCGCGAACTGCGATCAAGAAGATGTGGTCGCGTTCAGCATCGAGCCCGGTCGTTTCCAAATCAAACTGCAATCGATGCAGAGCGTTCCATTCCAAATCCCGAAAGTAGCTTCGCCCCGAGGATACAAGATACTGTTCCTCGAGAGACAAGGAGAGCACTACTGACTCGCCCAAGTCGTTCACTCGACGAGGCACCTGGCCGGTGCGCTTGCGCACTCCCTCGAGAACTGCCGAGGAAAGCTCCCGTGCATTCGGCGCTTGCACCAAGAACCGTAGTGCTCCGGTACCACTCAGCTCGCGGTAGGTAATCGCTCGAGGATGCTGGTTGTTTTGCTCGGCGCGCAAACGTGGACCAAGGTGCTCCAAGTACTCGAGCGTTGAGAGCAGGAGCCAGGGACGAAAACGCGCTTCCTCGCGCGTCAGCTGATCGGAGTCAAGTCGTCGCCACACGAGCACTCGACCGTCGGGTTCGGCGAAGACCGACACAATCCCCGGCGTGGGATCCCAACCCCACAGCCATTCATCCTG
>JBLNFG010000117.1:0-4893 GCA_050263495.1 Myxococcales bacterium
AGCCGGCATCAATCTAGGCGTTCTGCACTGCGAAAGTGCAAAGCTTAGTAAAACTAGGTGCCAGTGAATTGCAGTGGTCGTGTAGTGAATGGGACTACAACGCCCAGCGGATCAGTTCCCGTAGCGAGAGCACAAATGAGGTTACCGGAAGTCGGAAATACTCGCGCTCGGGCCTGCGGACCGTTCTTCAGATCAGCACGCATGCGGGACTTCACTTGTTCAATGATCCTTGTATGGTGACCCACCTTTCGAGAGGAGTGCACCCCGTGAAGCTCGAGGATCGTTCGTTGGACATCGCCGTTGTTGGACTCGGACAAGGAGGTGGCAACATCGCCACCCAGTTCCTACAACTAGGCTATCCGGTTCTTGCTTTGAACCCCGCTGTGACGGACTTAAGCGCGCTAGGCGGTGAAGGCGAACAGCAGACCTTAGACCCCGAGCACCGGGTCTATATCGGCATCGACGGCTATGACGGGGCAGGCGGTGACCTGAATTACGGTCGTGAGTGCATCCGTGAGAACGCTGAGCGTATTCGCAAGGCCGTCATGGAACACGCTTCGAAGGCGGATCTCGTCGTCGTTACTGCGGGGCTCGGCGGCGGCACTGGTTCGGCGGCAAGTGAGCTAATTCGGGTCCTCGAAGATCTGAACCTTCCCATCATGGTACTCGCGACGCTGCCTACCGAGAACGAGAGCGGCATGGCGAAAGTCAACGCGATGCGCGGCGCAAGTGCTCTGGTGGAGCTCCAGGGACTTAGTTGGATCTTTGTCGATAACTCGCGGTTGGCTCGCCAACACGGCGATGTCGGCATGGACATCTACTACGAGACCATCAATAGCGTCATCGTGGGTCCCCTCGACGCGGTCAACCGGATCAACCACAACCCAGACCTGCGTCCCATCCGGACGCTGGACGGCGAGGATCTTCGTCGACTTCTGCTTGCCGGTGGTGTGATCAACTATGCCGTCAACGAGCTCTCGGCACTGGACGTAAACGCGGTGTTGACCAGCGTTCGAGAAGCACTGTTATCGAGTTGCATCATGCCAGCCGGGTATGCACTTGAGCAGGTAGCCACCTTGGGCATTGCCATCCAAGCGCCCGAGCGCATGCTGGCTCGGACACCCTTCTCCTTCTATGAAAAACTCAATGAACAGCTCAAGGAAGCAACGGGTGGTGCGGCTGCATACCTTGGAGTGTATCGCAGCCGCTCGAAGGAAGAGACTGCTCGGCTTACGTTGATCTGTGCCTCACCCCAGCTTCCGGATGGAATCCTGGCGATGGTCAACGACGCTCGTCGCGAGGGGAGCACTCTGCGCGACAAGCTGCACCAAGCTCTTGCTCCACTCGACGTGGGCGAGCTCGAACAGTTCGATCTGTTTCGCACGAACGTACGCACCGGCCCCTCCAACAAGCCCAATCGTCGACGACCGGTCTGGCCGGATCTTTCGGAGGGTGGACTCGAGGCGAACTCGGCTGGTGTCCGGGGTCGCCGGACTCAGACGTCGTCGGAGTCGCGCTACTACGCCCAAGCGTCCCGTCCTGTGGCTGGTTCCGTGCCCCCGCCACTATCAGAGCCGAGAGCCAGCAGCGTCAAGGCTTCCACCCTGACGTCGCCGGAGGCGCGGGACGGCGACTCAGAAACTGGATAATTGAGTGGTTGCAGTCACTGGCCGCGATATCCCTTGGCTTGGGCGTCGCGGCCGGTCCCGTTTTTTGCTGTGCTGCGGCGGCACCAATTCGCACTGGGCCGCTAGCAAACGGCAATCCGCATGGGCCTGGAACCAAGAAACACGCGAGCCGTTTTTGGTGCGCAACCTTGCGTTCACTGGAATTGTGGTAGAACGGCCCGCCGCAAAGCTGGAGGATAGATGCTGCTCGACGAAATTAAAGCGCGAATGTTCAAGGCCATGAAGGAAGGTCGGATCGTGGAAAAGGAGATCTTGCGCGTCGCGGTCGGCGAGATCACCACCAACGCGGCGCGCGCTGGCATGACCGGCAGCGATGAAGAGGCGCAGGCCACCGTTCGCAAGCTCATGAAGTCCGACCAGGAGTCACTCGCCGTGTGTGAGGACGCGGAGCGACGGGCAGCGCTCGAACTCGAGCTGAGAACTCTGGCGGATTTGCTGCCGAAGTCGCTCACCGTGGATGAAATCGTGCAGGCGCTCGAAGGGGTGCGGCCGGCCATCGTCGCTGCAGCCAACGAAGGGCAGGCCACCGGCGTGGCAATGAAACAGTTGAAATCGACGGGCGCAGCAGTCAACGGCAAGGACGTTGCCGCGGCCGTAAAGCAGATTCGCTCCTGATTCGGCTAGCGACGTTGGAACATGGGACCAAGAGCCATTGGGTTCCCAACAGTACCCAATGGCGACACACATCGGGGTTCTGACGCATGGGGTTGTTTGACGTCCACGCACATCTGACACACGGGGATCTCGCGCCGGATCTGGCGGGCATCTTGGAGCGGGCGCGTGCGGCAAACGTGACGACGATCATCAGCAATGGTCTGAACCTCGAAGACAACCGGGCGGTGCTTCAACTATCGGCGCGAGAGGCCATGGTGCGTCCTGCACTTGGGTTGTACCCAGTCGATGCGGTGCTGCCGGAGATGCGTGCGGCGGGAATCGACTACCCACGCGAGGGCGTCGAGCACGGAGCGGACGAGACAATATCGTTCATTCGTGAGCATATCGAGAGTGCCATCGCCGTTGGCGAGGTAGGCCTCGACGGGTACTGGGTCCCTGAACCGTTTTGGGGGCGTCAAGATTCGGTGTTCTGCTCCCTTGTGCGGTTGGCGCTCGAGTTCGAGAAACCACTCATCGTGCACTCGCGCAAGCGCGAACCACGCGCGTTCGAGCTACTCGAGCAACTCGGTGCAGAACGTGTGGTCTGGCACTGCTTTGGAAGCAAGTTGAAGTTGGCACAGCGGATCGCAGCAAAGGGTCACTACTTTTCGATCCCCGCCAACGCGCGCCGATCCGAGAGCTTTAGCAAAATGCTGCAGACGATCCCGCGTAGCCAGCTCTTGCTCGAAACGGATTCTCCCTATCTTGCTCCTCGCTCCGGAGAACGGAACGAGCCCGCGAATGTGAGCGAGACCGCGGCGTACGCGGCAGAGCTATGGCAGATTAGTCCGAGTCAGGTGATTGATCAGCTGGCGGCGAACTACACCAGGATGTTTGGCGAGAGCCCATGAGTGCGCTCGCTGCAGCAGAGTTCTCTGTTGGAACCGTTCTTGCTGTTTGGTCGTAACGAAATATTCTCATACAGGCGCGACGCCACGTCGCGGACTCCGGACTCGGCGGACCAGTGCAACCTGACTTGCGTGCTACTCTGGTTTGCATAGCTATGCGTACTCTCGTCTGCAATGGTTCCCAACCACGTGCGCGAATCTGGTATTTGCTTGTGACGCTCATGGCGTCGGCGTTCGCCTGTAGCGATCCAGCAGAGACTCCCACCAATACTAACCAGACAAGTCTTGGCGGAACGACTCAGGACGGGGATGACGCAGAAAACCCGTCAGCAGGCGGTCAGGGCAACTCCAACTCGGGTGCGCTGCAAGCTGGTGGGAGGAACAGCGCCAGCGTCGAAGGGAGCGGCGGCGCGAGTGGCAACACTTCGTCGCGTACGGGCGCTGGCGGCACTCCTGGATCAGCGCGCACCAGCGCATCGGCATCGGGCGGGCTCGACTCCGACAGTGGTGATGTCGGGGCAGCGGGTGGTTCCAGTAGTCGTGCTGCAGCAGGCATGACCAGTAAGGGCGGGCGCAGCTCGACTGCCTATCGAAGCTCTGTCGGAGGAAGAAGCGCAGGTGGCAATAAGGGGATTGGCGGCGACGCAAGCCCTGCGGGCGGGACGAGTTCTTCGGTTTCCTCGGCTCCGCTCGGTGGAACGAAAGCGGGCGGTGGAACGCGAGCGAGCGGGGGAGCCGTTGCGAGTGGCGGCACGGCGCAGTCGTCCGCATCATCCTCCGTTAGCGATTGCCCACATTTGGGACACGTGACGTATTCCTTGGCCCAGGTAAGTTCACCGACGGCAGAGCAACGGGCAGCCTATGCCAAGATCATTGCGGCCATGGACACCGCCGTGAAGTACTACAACTGTTACACCGATATAACGAAGACCATCAACGTCTCCTATGTCCCGTCGGTCCAGACTGCAGACGGCAACAGCAACGGATCGATTCGGTTCGGCTCAACTGCCTCGATGAACCACGTCACCGCGATGCACGAGATCAGTCACACAGTCGGCATTGGAACAGCCTCGAAATGGGCATCAATGGTATCAAACGGTGTGTTCACTGGCGCCAATGCCCAGGCTGAAGTCGCGTTGCACTTCTCGGACTCCGGGGGTGTGGTCCATGCTGACACCCAGCACTTTTGGCCCGGCGGGTTGAACTACGAAAGTGAGGGGAAGAACGAGTCGGATCTGATTGCCCACTGCGAGATGGTGGTCGCAATTCGGAAAGATCTTGGATTGAATTGAAGACACCACTCTGCTGCGCGTCGGGCATTCAATTGGGAATTCAACGCTGCCTTTGGTTTCATTCGGTACGGCTGCGATCCCGCCAAGACCGCCTTTCCGTCGCGCCTCGAGGTGGACTACATCCGCGTATATCAGAAGCGTTGAGGTCGGCACTTCGGACCAAACTCCTGACTCTCGGTCTAGTCCGCAACGCTCTTCGGCTAATCGTCATCGGTTCACGGTGGCGGTCTGTGTGCCTGCGTGTGCTCGCCCAGCTCCGGTAGGACAAGTCTGTTGCGCGTCCATCGGAGAAACGCTCCTTCAGTTGCGCGCATCGTTCCGACACATATCAGCCCGCCGCGGCCCTCCGGGTCGAGCTTTCAGTGGAACTAACGAGATTCGCGACCGTTAGTCGGAAATCGTTGCGAATGT
>JBLNFG010000118.1:0-4747 GCA_050263495.1 Myxococcales bacterium
GACGAAACGAAATCGCCCACGATCGAGTTGGCGCTCAACCAATCGCTATCCGAGTGCCTCCGGCAAATCCTTCTAGCAGCCGTTGAACTCGAGGGTGGCAATCGCTCGCGCGCGGCACGCCGCCTGGGCGTCAGCTTACGAACCGTCCAGCGCCACCTCGGCCCAGAGAGAAAGCCGGTCGCAGTCGTAAAATGAGAGAAGATTGCGTAGTTACTGCCTCCGGCCCGAATCGGCCCACGTCGAACGAATTGCCGCAAGTTGCCGCGGCGCTGCCAGATCAGGTCTCGTCGAGTGCCATAACTGTCCTATAGGCTGGAAATCTACTTCCGCGACTATGACAATTTGTCGTTTCCGGCCGCTTTGGATCCACTCGGAATTATTCGACGGAATGGAAGCCTCGTTTTGAGGCTATTGGGGGGGTCCGGCACGCTTTCTGCTTAGGCGCGCCGCCGTGCCCAGCCCTGTTCCCTGCACAACCGTGCTCATCGTCTCTCGGAATGAAGAGACGGCGCGCAATCTGCAGCGGTACTTCGAGTCCCGTAGCCTCAAGGTTACGGTTCTGTCGCGGCTCGTCGCAATACCGAGCGACGCCAAGCCGACGGCGCTGGTCGTCTTTCCCGATGAGTTTCCGAAGGGCGAGGCCGAACGCGGCTTGCTCGAATTCGCGCAGCAATACCCCGGCGCGACCATGACCGTTGTCACCGCGGATATGCAACGGTTCGAAGATCTCGGAGCCCAGCTCGGCGAGGATGCATTCCGCCGGCTACTCATCTTGCCCCGTCCGGCCTTCAGTTGGACGATATTCGATCACGTTACTACGCCAGTTACCGCGGAGGATTCGGCGAGGGGTTTTTGAGGAATCGATGCAGATCTCAGTCAGTGCAGCCGCCACGCTTCTAAACACCTCAGACCGGAAGATCTACGAATGGATTCGCAAAGGAAGCATTCCGTTTCAGAAGGTAGGTGATACTTACCGCTTCCACCGCGCCGAGTTACTCGAATGGGCAACGGGGCTGGGCATGACCTTGGCCATTGAGGAACTGCCACAATCGCGCCGCGCCACCGATGAACCCCCCACGTCCTTCGGAAGCGCCCTGCGTCTAGGCGGGGTCCATCGTGCGCTCGAAGGCCGCGATCGCGAGTCGGTACTATCCGCCATTGTCGCCAAACTGCCCTTGGATGACGACGCGGATCGCGAGCTTCTGTATGACGTCATGCTGTCGCGTGAGGCACTCGGTTCGACCGGCATTGGTGATGGCATCGCCATTCCGCATGTCCGAGCACCGGTAGTCATGAAGACGACGGGCGCGTCGGTGACGCTGTGTCAGTTGGCGCAGCCGATCGACTTTGCCGCGATTGACGGCAACCCCGTTCACTCATTCTTTACGCTGATCACCCCGACCATCCGCTCGCACCTTTTTCTGCTCTCGCGGCTCTCGGTAGCACTGCAGAATCCCGAGTTTCACCGCCTCGTGATCGAGCAAGCGCCAGCAGACGCACTCTTTGAAGTCGCAGACGCGCTCGATCGGTCCATGCCGTCATCCCTCCATCCCAAGGCATCCAAGTGAACCAGCTCCTGATCGCCCTTTCGGTGCTCGCTGCTGGAGCACTATGCTCAGCGCTACTGTCGCGCTGGCCCGCCTTTGCGTCCCTAGTCGGTTCCACACTGGCCGCCCTCGGAAGCCTGATTGGACTCGCCGCAGCCGCGCAGACGCTCTGGTACGGGACGTACCTCGACGCGATCCGTTTACCGTGGGCTCTGCCGAACGCGTCGTTTTCCATCGGATTAGATCCACTGAGCAGCTTTTTTTTGGTGCCTTTGTTTTTGCTCGGCGCAATCACGGCGCTTTACGGGCACGGCTACCTCGACGGCGGTCCGCCCAAACGACGGCGCGGCTTGTCGTGGGTCTCGTTCAACCTGCTCGTCGCGAGCATGGCGGTGCTGCTCATCTCAAGGCATGCGATGCTGTTCCTGGTCGCGTGGGAGGTGATGTCACTGAGCGCGTACCTGCTCGTCACGTACGACCACGAGCTGCTCGAGGTGCGCAAGGCCGGCATGATCTACCTGGTCGCCGCGCACGTCGGGGTCACGTGCTTGATCGCACTCTTCCTATTGCTTGGACGCTTTGCGGGCGGCTTCGAATTCGAGACCATCGCGAGCATGCCGGCACTGAGTTCCCCAGTGGCTTCCGGGCTTTTCGTGCTGACGCTACTCGGGTTCGGCGTCAAAGCAGGGCTCACGCCGCTACACGTCTGGTTGCCGCAGGCGCACGCGGCCGCTCCCTCGCACGTCTCCGCACTCATGAGCGGCGTGCTGATCAAGATGGGGATCTACGGCATCGTGCGCGTGGTGTACCTAATGGGTGGGCCTCGGCCGTACTGGGGCGCTGGGCTCTTGTGCTTGGGGGTACTGTCGGCAGCCTTCGGCATCTCGATTGCCGTGTATCAACGCGACTTCAAGCGCGTGCTCGCCTACTCGAGCGTCGAGAACATGGGCATCATCGCGCTCGGGCTCGGCTTGGGCTTTTGGGGCGAAACACGGGGCTATCCGCTCGTGGCCGCCTTCGGAATCGCCGGTGCGTTGCTGCACGTTTATCACCACAGCGTCATGAAGGGCATGCTGTTCATGCTCTCGGGCAACGTGCTGCATGCATGTCACACCAAAGATCTCGAACTGCTCGGGGGGCTCGGCAAGCGCATGCCGATCAGCTTCGGACTGCTCACCGTCGGAGCCATGGCCATCAGTGGCCTACCGCCGCTCAATGCCTTCGTCAGTGAATGGCTGCTGTATTCTGGCCTCATGCGCGGCGCCCTGATCGGTCGCGGTGCTGGTGGAGTCGCGTGCGTCTTTGCGGTTGCTCTCTTGTCGTTGATCGGCGCAATGGCGGTCTTGACCTTCGTCCGGCTGATTGCGGTCTCCATGCTAGGCGAGCCGCGCACTGCTGCGGCGGAGAAGGCGCACGAAGGAGCTGCCAAGCTATGGCTTCCGCTGCTCCCACTCGGAGCGCTGATCTTCGTTCAGTCGCTGTTTGCGGACAAAGTTCTGCACTGGATCCGGCCTGCCGCGGCTCAGTTGCTGGCCCCCAGCTCCGCACAGAACCTTGCCGAATTGGGCCTTTCGCCGCTGGTGCGCTTCAATTTGACGCTACTCGTCGTGTTGGTGGTGGCGCTGCTGCTCGGTTTCGTCTTGTGGGGAAAGTCGCGCATCGGCATGGTCGGACCGACCTGGGACTGCGGCTATGCAGCTCCGACGCCACGGATTCAGTACACGGCGCGCGGCATTTCCGAGCTGTTCACCGAGACGCTGTTATTGCGACGCTTTAACCCAAAACAACAGAAGCAATTACCCGTCGGCGTCATGCCCAAGCCAGCGACCTTTGCCGTCGATGGCCACGATCCGCTCACCCGCGACGTGTACGAGCCCTTCTTCACGCGCTGGGCCGACCGCTTCGCGCGGCTGCGCTGGATGCAGCAGGGGCAACTCCACATTTACCAACTCTACATCCTCACCACGCTTCTACTCGCGTTGGCCTTCAGCGTTCTGTACTCGGGGGATTAGTGACATGAACGAGCTCCTTGTCTGCCTTGCGATTGTCCTTTCAGGCACGAGCGGAATCGTCGCGCTCGCGGCGGGTGTGCGTCCCATCTCGGATCGCATCTTCGCTGGCCAGATGGCAATCGCGGCAGGCTTGGGGTGGGTTGCAGCGATTCGGGTCCTGCTCGGCCTTACGACGCGCGCTCCAATCTTGCGCTGGTTCGTGCCCGGGGGCAGCTTGCACCTCAACGTCGATGCGCTCTCGGCACTATTTCTCCTATCGATCTTCCTGCTCGGCAGCCTCGGCGCTTTGTACGGCACCGCCTACTTCTCCGTCGCCGCCAAACGACAGCAAGCCGTTCGGCTTCGCGTCTACTACGGACTAGTGGTCGCGGGGATGGCGCTGCTGGTCACCGCCAAGAACAGCCTGCTCTTTCTCGTGGGCTGGGAGGTCATGGCCCTGGCCGCGTTCTTGGCGCTAGCCATCGAGGACCATAAGAAGCCGGTGAGGGAGGCTGGCCTCGTCTATTTGGTCGCGACGCGCTTCGGCACGCTCTGCATCATCGCGATGTTTGCCTGCTTGCGGGTTCAGGTGAAGAGCTTTTCGCTCGAGGTCTCGGGGCTCGATCCCTACTCATCGCTGGCAACGGCCACCTTCGTCCTGGCTCTGGTTGGGTTTGGACTCAAGGCGGGCATCATGCCGCTGCATCTATGGCTGCCAGGCGCTCACGCCAACGCTCCCACGCACGTTTCCGCACTGATGAGTGGCGTGCTGATCAAGATGGGAATCTACGGAATACTACGCCTGACGTCCTTCTACGGCGCCATTCCGAGCTGGTGGGCGCACTTGGTTCTGGTGTTGGGCCTCGTGTCGGCCCTGCTCGGCGTCGCATTCGCGCTCGGACAACACGACTTCAAGCGCTTGCTCGCCTACCACAGCGTCGAGAACATCGGCATCATCTTGCTCGGGATCGGGATTGGACTGATTGGGCGGGCCAAGGGCGAACCCCTGCTCATGGCGCTCGGATTTGCGGGGGCCCTCTTGCACGTCCTAAATCATGGCTTGTTCAAGGCCCTGTTGTTCTTTGGTGCTGGCGCGGTCATCGCCACGACGGGCACTCACGATCTCGAGCGCTACGGCGCGCTTTCTCGTAAGCTTCCCCACACCGCTCTGACCTTTCTCATCGGCGCGATCGCGATTGCTGGGCTTCC
>JBLNFG010000119.1:0-2805 GCA_050263495.1 Myxococcales bacterium
GACGATCAGCAGGATGTTTCGGTACGATCCGCGCCAGAGGGGCGGTGGCTCATTACGGCCGCAGACGGCTCATTTGGGGTGTTCAGTGGCGACAATGGCAAGGCCATCTACCGCGGTAAGAACGACGCCGGTGAGGGACTGGTGGCAAGCGACGAGAAGTCTCTGTTCGTCCCAGACTTCACTGGCGGCGAGGCGCGGCTGATCACCTTCGGTCCGAGCGGTGTCGAACGCCGAATGCTCCGACGAGAGGAGCTCGATCAGAAGACCTCCCCACCTGAGTTGGCGAGTAGCCCAGAAGGTCGACAGGGTGTGCTGCTTCAACGGCTACTCGAAACGACCTGCCTCATCGAGGGCTTTCGCTTGCCGATCGAATTGTGCAAGTCCCATTAGTGATCCTTACTCCAAAGAGTCGTTAAGAACGAGTCAAGCTTTGTCCCCCACGCGTGTGCGTGTGTGGAAGCCTCTGGCTCTGCTCAAGGTCGGGCCCGATTCCGCCCGTTTGTCCGCTCAAGCGAGATAGCCGTCACAGACGCTCGCAAGTCGCTCCACAGCTTTAGTGTCGCTGCCGAAGCGGCAAGTCGTGAGATGACCATGTTCGTAGTAGCGTCCCGTTTGTCCCTCCGCTTCTTTGCTCGTCGCGAGCCAGAGGGGCGTGCTAGCGCCGTCCGCAGGCCTGGTTGAGCCGCCAAAACCGAGGTCGTTGCTGAGCTTCGAATTGACGTCTCCAGGATGACAGCAATTCACGGTAATGCCGCTTGGCGCGAGGCGGTTCGCCCAGGCTACGGTGAGCATCCGATTCGCCTGCTTCGATTGCCGGTAGGCCAAATCATTGTCATACCGCCGTCGCTTGAACTCGAGATCGTCGATGTCGAGATCACCCGCCCAATAGCTGGCCACGTTCACGACGCGTGCGCCCTTCTCGACACGCAGCGCGGGCTCCAGTGCTTTCGTCATCCACAGGTAGCCAAGCACGTTGGTGGCGAACACTCGTTCAATCCCGTCCTCGGTCTGCTCACGGCGAGCTGGCGCCACCGCTGCGTTGTTGATCAGGACATTGAGCGGCCCCTCCCACCGCTGGGCGAGTTCCGAGATGCTGCGCGGCGAAGAAACATCAACGACTTCGCCCCTGACTCGAGCCCCTCGATGGGTGCTGCTGAGACGTGAAACCAAACGCTCGACTTTGACTGGATCTCGTCCCACAGCGACCAGGGAGTAGTCGGGGAGTTTGGCGATACCCTCGGCAATTGCCTGCCCGATAGCCCCAGTCGCGCCAGTGACGATTGCGGTGCGGATTCGATCGGTCATCGTGCGAGGATTATTACACTGTCACGCCGATCCGGGCAGCGGGGCAGAAGTGTCCCGCGACCGCTCCTCTCCTCCGTACGCAGTTTTCCAGGCGTGCACGACGGTCAAAGTCGCGGCTCCTCCCATGCGCCCGCAGCGCGAAAAGCGCGAGGACGCATCGGGGGGGAGCAAGCGTCCGCGAGCACGCGAGCGGAGGCGGTGGGGGGCAGGAAAATAGGAGGTCACACTTCCGAAGCTCGTGGGGCAATGCAGCTCCATTCCCGACCAGGAAGTCGACGAGGGTCGGCGCCGCCACCTTAGTTGACCACGTATACGTCGGCACTACCGCAACCTTGGTCAACCGAACGCCGGCCGTCGCGGGGCCTCCGTCTGCAGACTGAGGCTTTCCGAAGGTCAGAGGAGGGGTGAAAAAATATGCATCCCGTCGGGTGCATGTCATTTGGCGCTCGCGTGCTCGGTTCGAGCGCTGGCAACCAGTGTCGGCCGCCATCCGTTGTGGTGTCGAGATTTGGGCTGGCGAATCGCGGATCGGCATGCTTTGCTGAGCCTGGACGCGATTCGATGAACGAACGGATCTTGATTGACGCGATCGTTCGCCAGACGATGATTCTCATTGCGCAGTTGTCGACGGCCGATGGAGTTCGCTCACCGTTGGCGCACGTTGCGGATGAGGCTTTCATGGGTCTCGTGCGAGAGCTCGAGAGCCAGGGATTGGGCAAGAAGGTCATCGCCGACATGTTTGGCCTAGCGCTGCGCTCCTATCAGCAAAAGGTGCAACGGCTTAGCGAGTCCGCGACGCAGCGTGGCGTCACACTTTGGGGCGCGGTGCATTCTTACCTGAGTGGCGTGCAATCTGCCTCGCGTGCAGAGGTGCTGGAGCAGTTCAAGCACGATGAGCCACAGAATGTTCGCAGCATCCTGAACGACTTGGTCGAAACAGGGTTGGTCGCACGTAGTGGCCGCGGTACCGAGATGAGTTATCGTCTTGCGACGGCGGAAGAGCTCGAGGAATTGGGTACGAGCTCGTCGGTTGACCTCACGGAAACCAACGCGGCGATGGTGTGGGTCCATGTTTACGATCGCAGTCCGATCCGCAAAGAAGACCTGGCTCGACTCGTACCTTTGTCTCCGGCCGCACTTGATGCGGCCATCGAGCGGCTTTCCGGCGCGGACCGGATCCGCGTCGAAACTCGGCCTGACGGCGTCTATTGTGCGACCGAACACTGCCTCATCCCACTCGGGCAAGCCGCGGGTTGGGAGGCTGCCGTCGAGGATCACCATCGGGCCGTGCTCAATGCGTTAGCGGCAAAAATCGTTGGCGGTAAGCATGTTTCCGGTGCCGCAGACGAAATTGGAGGCACCACCCTTTCCTTTGATCTGTGGCCTGGTCATCCAAAGGAGAGAGAGGTGCGACAGCTTCTTGCCACGGTTCGGCAGCAGATTTTGCCTCTCTGGGAAGAGGTGGAGCAGTACAATCAGTCTCGCCGTCCTGAGAGCTCC
>JBLNFG010000120.1:0-5506 GCA_050263495.1 Myxococcales bacterium
CTCGCGATGGTGCTCGTTGCCTTGGTCGCGGTCGCTATCTTGCACGGCAAAGGCCCACCGCTTCGGGATCAACCATGGTGGATCGCCGCCAATCTGGGGCACTTTGCGGCACGTTCGTTCATCGTATCGGTGATATCCTACGCGCTTGTGATGGCGTTTCGCTCCTACAGGGCAGAGAGACACAACGAGATTTCGCTCTCGCAACGCATCAACGCGCTTGCGGTCTACGACGCCTTCAAAGCTGCAGCGAGTGAAAAGGTCGAGGACGCCGTCCTCTTGCAGGCCACCGAAGCAATCTTCGCGCCACAGCCGACAGGTTTTGCAGATACGGAGCCCGGCGGAGGCACGCATGTGACAGAGCTACTCAAAGTGCTGAAGACTGGAACCAGTTGAAGCTAGCCGACGGTGTCATCGCCGCGAGCATACATTCGACCATTTCTTGTCGCCCCGAGTTTCACCTCAAGAGCTTGGTGGCATTCGCGCATAGTCTTGAGGGCAAGCGCTCTTCGTAGTATGCGTATCGGATGGTCCGCCCTGGATGCTAGCCTCGCTTGTCATGTTTGCTCCGATGCTGGTCACGGCGATGAAGAGCCCCTAAACCACCACCACCTGAAGGTGGTGGGTTCGTTTGCGCGCCTGAAGGCGCCTGAAGTTCTCGGCACTCCGCTTTTCGATGCTGCAGCGCCCTTCATGTCTAGGCACGGAAATCCGTGCACGATGCGCGCATAGCTATCTTCGGGCGGATCTACGGAACCAGTGACACCTCTGCAAAGAAAAGGGTGACTACACAAACTGTACTCCCTCCACGCAGACGCGGGTTCGGCTCGAGCGGCTATCATTCGAGGTAGTTGGGGAGTGTGAAACACGCGAATGAGGCATCATGCGCACCTGTTGCTAACCAGCGGAAGCCTTCACGGTCGCAAGAGTGAGGGCTTTATCGTCCGGTTCGATCAACCTATTGCCTCCCCACCTCCCTCCATCCGCGCGCAGCACGCTTTGCGTGCGAGCACGGATCGGGGGGAGGTCGGCGGCGCGCAGCGCCGACGGGTGGGGGCATCAAAAGGGCGTCAACCACTAAGGCTGGGTGCGCGGCGGTGCCATCGGCGCTGCGCACTAAGAAACACCGAAGGATAGGCTGGTGACCGAAATTCACCAACTCAGTCGTTAGGGATATGACGACTACGCACGTGAACGAGGGTTAGCTGGACGCCTTGCGGACCCGGGTTCGATTCCCGGCGCCTCCACTGTAACCAACGAAAGGCCGGCACCAAAATGCTGGCCTTTCATCATTTCGGGCAACTCCAATCGTACGCGGCTGTTACGAATCAGGGCCTCGGGTATCTCGGGAAACGGACGCCCGAACCCTTCGCGCAACACCTCGGCCTCGCGGATGTATCCTTGGGTGGTGTTGAAGTCCGTATGACCAGCGCGTTGCTGAATGCGCAGCGGCTCGTCGCCTCGGACGGCCATCCACGTGACGCCCGTCGACCGCAGGTCGTGGAAGCGCAGCCGCTTGATCGACGGCGCCGCCGTGAAGAGACTCCGTCGCTCGATGCCCGCGGCGCGCAGCCAGGTCCGCATGTCACGCGCCAGGTGCCGCCCATTGGGCAAGTCTAGGACGCGCCCCTCGCTACCTGCCTCCGCGCGCATCACGCGGAGCAAGGGCCTTAGCTCGGCCTCGATGGGTACCAACCGCGGCGCCTTGCTCTTGGTCGACTTGAGTGCGCCCGTCTCGCGGTCGATCGACTTCGTCACGGACAGCACGCCGCGTTCAACGTCCACGTCCGCCCACTCGAGCGCCCGAAGCTCACCGGCGCGGCAATACGTGTAGGTCGCCACGGCGACGAGCCTTCGCCATTCAAGCGGCACGTCCTCGCACTGTAGGAACCGCTCGACCTCTGAGGGGTAGAGGTACTGTCGTGCGGTCTTCTCGCCGCGATCTGGCCCGCGCACGCCTTCGGCTGCGTTGTCCGTGCGGCACCGGATAGTGTCGTGCTTCGAGTTGCAGGCGTCGTCGGCCATCTTGGTTGCCGTGCCCCAAACGTTCTGCGCCGACTTCCAAGAGAACGCCTTCGACTGCACTTTCGCGTCGAGCGCCGCAGATAGACGCCTGAAGTCGTCGCGAGTCCACGCCTTCGGATGCTTCGCGCCGAAGACTGGCTCAACGTGCGTGTGCCAATGGGCGAGGCTGTCTTTGGCGCTCGTGAGGCCACGCGCGACGCGTTCTGCATGCCACGCGGCAAGCCAACGCTCGCAGTCGTCCGCGGGCACCGTCGCGGCTTTCTTTACCTTCGACGGAAACACGCGCTCAATGAACTTTTCGGCATAGAAAGCGACCTTCTCGCGCGCCATGGCCTCCGACATGCCGGCTGGGAACGGTGGCAGGCGCTTGCGCTTACCGTCGCCAGTCGTGACGAGCCCTTGGTAACGGCCATCTTTCAGGCGGATCAGCGTGCCGGTGGCTTTGCGACTCATTGCCCGTCCTTTGCGGCGAGGCGTAATTCGCGCGCCAGCGCTTTTAGCGCCATTCGAACCACGTCCGAGATCGAAATGGCCCCATAGTGGGCCCGAACGGCCTCAATGAGGCGCTGGTCTTCTGTGCTCAGCCTGACGGCTGTGCGCTCTGGTAGTTGTGTGATCATCTTGCTGCCGCCTTTTCGAGTGAGCGCACTCGAGACCGACACCTCCCCCGTGTCATCGTCGCGCGAGCCCAGGTTGCGAACACCCGCATTTCGCGCTCGTCGAGCGTGGTGAGGATCGTATCGAGGACCCGCAGAGCTGCCCGCTTGTTGGCTTGGGGGACAGCCTTCCAGGCCGTGCGAGCCTGGACATAGCGAACGCCCATCTCGCATTCCGCGCGATCGTTCCTGCTGTGCGATACGGGCGGTGGCGCGTCGTCGACTTTTGCTTCGGCCCCTTTTCCTTCAATTGGCGCGGGCGGCGCCTTCGGAAATGCGATCCGCTTCGCTTCGGGAATCGTCAGCTTGCCGTCGCGGATCAACGGGTCTAGGTCGGGGCGCTCGCGCAGGATGCGCTTAGCCTCGATGACGTAGCTCTTGCTGGCGCCGGTAGCCTTTGCCGCGAGCTCCGCTGCAGTGGGCGCTTTCGGCTTGGGCGGTAAAGGTTCTACCAAGATTGGTAGAACCTTTTCGACAGCCTTACTGGAAAGCCCTTTAGGCGTGCCTTCGTGGGACCTGCCGGCATCCGCGCACTTCACGATCTTAGCTTTCGCCAACGCCTCGGCGTACAGCCGCTCCAGCTCCAGCGCCGCCCTGGCGACCTGCGACGGCGTCAGATTCCGGCGCGTCCCGTTCAACGACGCGACCCGCGAAATCGCCTCCTCTTCAGTGCCGGTGAAGCGAACAGCGCGCACTTCGATGCCGAGTTCCGCGCAGGCACGCCAGCGGTGTCGACCGTCCAACAGCAACTCACCGTAAATTTCGACGGGCAGCAGTTGCCCGCGCGAGCGAATGTCCTCCTTGAGCTGCGCGAACTCGAGGTCGGACATAGCTGGATACGCATCCGCGGCGGGGTGCGTATCCGGCGTGTCTGAAGCGTCGAGATGCTCGACTTGTGTTGTCATACTTACTCCGTTGTTTGACGGTGCGTCAAAATAAAGGGCCGCAAGCTCCCAACGAGCATGGGTCTCTGATAAGATCTAAACCCCAATCGCGAGGGGTGGTGCAAGTAAAAGCCACACGCAATCTGCAAGAACGGCTGACCGAGTCACGCTTGCAGACAAGGTCATTTTTGACCCGGTCACGCACACAACGCGTAACTTCGCGATCACACGAAAGCGTTACAGTGCAGGCATTAAACCGGTTAATCGGTTTAACTACACAACCTCACCAATCTTGTGCGGTACGTTCGACAATGTTTGACGGTCGCGAAGACGATGTCACGTTGAGTTGTGTCGGCAACGACTAGCGGAAACAGCCCGCCGGCGAAACAGGTGGAACGGTCGCGACGCGGACGCAGCGTCTACGGGAGCCCCGCCGAATTCGAGGGGCTAGGCGACGGCCGCCGAACGGGAAACCCGCCGACACGAAGGCTCGAACACGGGTAACGCTGTGGCGAGCTTTCGGGGTCATGACGACCGCGCAACAGATCATCGCCGCCATCCCAGCAAACAGCCACGTGCGCATCGCCGACCTTCGCAAGCGCGTCAACGCCAGCCGCGCCGACTTCGACGCCGCGTTGACTGAGTTGCTCTTCGCTGGCCGCGTTGCCTTGTACCGCGAGGATAACAACGCCGCGCTGACGCAGGCGGATCGCGATGCAGCGTACATGGCAGGCGACTGCCCGCGCCACATAGCGTACCGCCTCGTGTAGCCCACGCGCTCCGCTCACCCTCGAGCACCAGGGGTACGTGCTAACGCACATTGCCGACGCACCCGATATCGCGGCCATAATTCAGCGGCGTTGACGCGCCTGATAGACGAATGCGACCCTGTACTGTTGACGGAGGTCGAGCATCAGGTGGCTGACACAACCCTGTTCTTCGTGGATATGGGCAACGGACCAACTGGACCGTTTACGGTCTCTCAGGTCCTTCAGCTGGCGCAAAGCGGAATGATCGGCGCTGAAACGCCCGTCAGTGACAGCAAAGAGTCGACGCCGGTTCCAGCTCGCGACGTCCCGGCGTTTGCGGAACAATTCAGGCGACCAGAGCTCGAGAAGGTGGCGCCTGAGGCAGCTATCGAACCGATAGCAACAGCCCAAGAATGGTTCATCAAGTCGCCCGACGGAAGTAGTGGCCCGTTCGACACCAGCCACACAGCGGAGCTCGTGGCTAAGCACGGCGACTACATCGAGCTTGCCGCGGCAGGAACGAAGACGTGGCTAAGACCCAGCCAAACCGCTTTTGCAGTGCATGTCCCCAGTAACCCCGTACCATCGCCAGCTAATCCAAACGCGGATGAACCGGCGACGCTGGGGAGGCCGCTCATGTGGGCGGGAATCCTTTCTGCGGGTCTTGTGACTGCGGTGGTTGCCAGCAGCTACTACGAGTTCGACTTCGGCGCCGACGATAAGCCTCCGCCTCGGCCAACGGTGGGCGTGGCCACACCAGTTGAGAACCCGGTCGTTGCTGCCGTGCCTCAAGACGCACTGACGGCTGCCGAGGTACAAGCCATGTCTAGTCAGGCGCGCGAATCGCGTCTCCTCCAAGAATGCTCGGAGCTGACTGTGCCGACCTACTGTGACAGCGAGAACGTTCAAGTGATACTCGCTTCCGTCACGGATCCGTCAGAGAAAGCAAGGCTCTTCGAGATCAAGAAGACGCTCGACTCTGCGGCGGTCGCCAAGCTAAGGGGCTTTCTTGACGCGCTATCGAGAGTTCACAAGAAAGCATCCTCCCAAGACTACGAGAAAGTGAACACCAACGGGTCTCCCGGATCACCCTGCATAAACGCGAGTCGTGAGTTTTGGAGTGTCGTAGAGCCGATTCTGAGCACACTCAACAAGACGGCGCTGACTCTTCCAGGGTCAGATGACCTTCGTGTCG
>JBLNFG010000121.1:0-7360 GCA_050263495.1 Myxococcales bacterium
AATTCGGGTTTGGGCGACCGGGAGTGGAAAGGTGCACGAAGTGAAGCTTTCCACGGACGGCCACGGTGCTCGCGGCAGCGAGCAGCGCCCGTAGGGCGCAGTGAATGCCCAACGGAACAAATAGTAGCGCGATTGCCGCGTAGCGGCCGGGTCCGTAGGACCCATCAATTCAATTGAATCGCGCTACTAGAAGCCGAGGGCATCCCTAAAACTAGCCACTAGTTTAGATACACACGACCCTCGGTGAAGGTGTCATGGCACTTCGCGCAGTCGTCGTCCGTCGTGTGCTCAAGCTCTTTCGAGCAGATAGTACCGATTGGACATTTGCTCACGCAAGCTGTGTACGGGGTTGGGATGTCCATCGTTGTCGTCTTGGTTCCCGGTGTTCCGAAGAAGAACATTCCGTCGTGACCCGTCACAACCGTGACTGGTGAACCGTCTGCCGGCGTCAACGTGATTGTTGCTCCCGCCACGGGCTTAGTGCTGTTGGGACCGTCGAATAGGTAGCCGCCCTTGTAGGTTGGCTTTGGGTCGCTGTGGCAACTGACGCACGCGCTCTCGCTATAAATGGCCGGCAAATGAACGTAAGGTCCGCCGGATGCCGGCGGCGTGCAGTCTTCGCCAGAGGTCGACGTCGTAGACGTTGTGCCACCAGTTCCCGCATTCGGTGTTGTGACGTAAATGCGGATGTCAGGCTTCGCGTGGCAGCCACTCGAGAGGCAATCCGTGCTGAGATGCGTCGTTACGTTGCAGTCCGTACTGGGGCATTTGCTGACGCATGCCGTGTAGGGAGACGAAATCTTCGGAGTGTCACCGAAATCGAAGAACCCATCATCGCCCGATACGGCAGTGAGCTTGGATCCGTCCTTATTCGTGATCGTCACCGTTGCCCCTGCGATCCACGGGTAGCCGTGGGTGCTCGCATAGACCCAACCACCAACTCGATCTTGGTGGCAATCGGACAAGTTGCACGAAAGGTTGTCGTAGTTACCGACCGAATGCGTTATCTCACTCTTTGCCTCAGGGATACACGCGACGGAGCTGCTACTCTTGCCGGTAACACCGCCCGCTGCAGAGCTCTTCCCGCCAGTGCCAGTACCGTCCGGATCAGCCCCGCCTGCATCGGTAGCGTTGCCCGTACTGCCGCCAGTGGAGGTAAACGGGCTGGGGTTGGCCGGATTCTCTCCGTTACAGCCAAAGGCGCATAACCAGACGCCAGCGGCTGCGCCAAGGAGAAACCGAGCAAATTGACCAGACACGTGAAAGCGAAGTGTCATCACAGGCATCCTAGTTCGATGTGGCTACGCGTGAGCATCCAACTTGCGGATCAGTTAGAGTCGAGGCACTTTTATAGCACGACGACGGCATAGGAATCAGCCGTGCATACCCAAATGGTCGACCTGTCCAGCAGCGCGATTCGAGGGGTGGCGGTGGGTCCGATTGCACCCATCGTTTCGATAGAATCGCGCCACTCACGCGGTTAGTTCCGCTTCGCCATGATCTCGGCGTGCTCGGAGATGCCCACCGCTTCGTAAGGAAAGTCGGCTTTCGCACTGAGCCAGCCCGGGAACTTCAGTGCCAGTGCGCGTTTGATCTGACCTATGTCCCAAGGCGGGTTGCTCGTCAATCCACCGTTGTAGCGAATGATCGCAACGCCTGTCACATCGGCCGCGATGGCGTCTTTCGATGCAACGACGATCTTGGAGTCTTTCATTGTGCCCGCAGATGGACCTCCGGTGGTCATGCAGCGCGTCGCATCCAACACCACGAGGTCCTCTTGCCTGACCAAGTGCGCTTCAGCAGCCTTGGCCTGCACACTCGAATGTAGCTCGGTGGAACTCGGCCGCTTGATGCTCCCGAACCACGCTTTTAGGGCCATGCTGATGGTCGCGAGGCCATGCGTCTTGCACTTCGGCACGTTGATTACGTAGTCCGCGTTCTTGACGGTATTGTAGAAGTCGATTCCTGCGGACCATGCAGCGGCTTGGGCGGGTTTCGCATTCGTGCTCGGCGAGTTCTTCAACTCCGTGGCGGTCGCGCCCTCCTCCTTGCACACCGCGCCAATTCCAAGCGTGTCCATGAACCCGATCACCGCGCCGCCGAAGCCATCTTCAGCCACGAGGATTTGTGTCGCGCCCTTCTTCTTGACGGCGCGGATGACCCCACGGATCACCTCGGGGTTCGTGGTGCCATCGGGTTTGCTATCGATGACGTTGGGTCGAATCACCACCGTCTTTCCCGTGAGGTCCGGCAAGCCGCCGATTTTTTCAATCGCGTCTTCGGTCGCTTGAGCCCAGTCGGTCCCTCTCACCATCGCGACGAGCGGCGTTCCTCCCGCCGGAGTGCTCGAGCTGCTCGAAGAAGTTCCTCCTGACGCAGAGCTACCGCCCTTACCTGAGCTGCCGCCTTGTCCCGTGGTGCTGTCGTTGGTTGCACCGCCCTTGGCTGAGCTGCCGCCCTTTCCGGAGGAGCGTCCACCTTTGCCTGAGGATGCTCCGCCCTGTGCAGAGCTACCACCCTCAGTCGATCCACCCTTCGCGGTGTTCGGGCCAGAACTTGCTCCACCTTCGGCACCGCTGGCTCCGCCTGTTTCGCCGGGCTCGCCCCCTGATGTCGCGGACGTCTTTGCCGAGCTGCTGCCGCCGTTGCCCGTTTTCGTGTTGGCGGAAGTGGCACCGCCTGTTTGCGTCTTGCTTCCGCTGTTCGCTGCAGTCTCTCCGCCCTGTTCACCTGAGGAAGTTTTGCCCGTTGCTCCGCCGCTCGCGCCGCCTTCGGAACCGGCAGGAGTCGTGTCGGAGCAACCGATTCCTGCCACCAAAGCTGATCCAATAGCGACGCCGATGAAGTCGCGACGAGTGATCTCTTCCGGTTTGTCTTTGGCCATAGTGAACCTCCCAAGGCGGCACGCGAACGATTGTTCTGAGTCCATCTAGCACAGCTTTTCGTGGCGCCGAAACCAAGCGCGGCGATTTGATTTTTCAGCAATGCGACGATGTGTGCAACGTGCTGCACGCCAATTCTAGACTCAGCAGATGTTTACTTTCGTGCTGAGCATGTCGCTGTTTTTGTACGCAAGCGATCAACGCTCGCAAAGCCACGATCCTCTGTCGCGATTGATCATTTTGCATGTGGTTGGGTAAATTCTGCATGCCTCTGTCATCGTTTTCATCGTGTGATCGCGGAGATACTCACGCGCCGACGGTCGATACGCCATTGTTGTCTGAGCCTCCGGGTGCGCGTGACGACACGCACTCTGATCGAGTGTCAGCACACGTCCTTTGAACGAATATCGCATTTGGCGACGACAGAAATGTGCGTCGCAAGAAGGCCGATGCGTGTGCCCGAGCAGCGGGCCTATTCCCGAGGCAGTACTGAATATCCCGCGTCACGTAGTGAATTTGGCTCGATCGGCGTGCCGTTCCGGCGAGTTTTCGTCGTAGCTCGGCTCCGCCGCGCATCGGCTTTGGACAGTGACGTGTCGATTCGACGGCGTGTCAACGCGCCGCGATCGGAGCTAAACACACTTCGGATTGGGATACACAAGCTGAGGCGAGCAAGTGCGGCATTTGCACGTTCAACGCGTAGTCAGCGTTGATTGCAGCAAGACCGCCTCGAGAGCCCGTGGAGCCTCCCAGCTTGCTGCTCGATTGCGGTTGGCACTTTCCACCAGTGCAGCTCGCGTGACAGGTCGACGAACGCTCTGCATTTTTGTTTGTAGCCCGCAGTACTGTCGAGCGTTCGAATGCGCCGGCGGTGGGCGTGCGAGTTGTCTCGCTTATCCGCGATGCTCGACAACCATCCGCTTATCGGAGTTGCGCCTGTATCGTTGGAATACCAACAAGGACCGACTCGACGCATCCGCGGTGCTCATGCGGTTGCGTCGGGCTCATGCGGTTGCGTCGGGCTCATGCGGTTGCGACGCGCTCATGCGGTTGCGTCGGGCGTCGCTGAAGTCATGGCATCACCGGTGCCAGCGCTATTGCTTTGCGTCTCACGGTGGTACTGCGACGGACTCCTGAGCGGCGACCCTTCACGCCTGCAACCTCTTAGGATCTTTGAATTTCGCGTGACGGCTCGCGACGTGCGCTGCGCTTCGGCCACGTTCGTACCCGAATTGTCGTGGGGCCCGTCCGCGAAAAGCATGCGATCCGCACCTTGAATCAGTGTAGAACGAAGGTATGTCCAGCTCGGGCACGCCCCCTAAGGGAGATTCTGCGCCGCTTGACGACAACCCCAATTCGCCTCTCGTTGAGTCGAGTGCCGGCGATCAAGCGGGGCTCGATATCGATATCGATCTAGAGGCTGCGAGCGACGCGTCGCTCGCAAGCCCACCCGCTGCAGCAGCGAACGCGAAACCAGAAGCGGCGGTGAGGGAAGATGGTGCCGGTTCGCCGCCGGGAATCGACAGTCGTCGCGGAGGACAGTCGTCCATCATGCCCAGAAGTCTCTCGCCCGTCGTGTTGGCGAACGAAGGTCGGGTGCTGAGCGAACCGCCAATGACGGCGGCAAAGGTCGAGTCACTCGGACCAAAGGCAGCCGAACTCAATCCAGAACGACGCGAAGAAGCGGAGCATGCGGAGCATGTCAAAAAAGAGGCCATGGCCGCCCCTGTGGGAGCGGCTGTTTCAAGCAGATTCAAGCCGCGATCGCTCTGGATCGCAGCTGCGGCGTTGACCTTGGTCGTGCCTTTCCTGGTCCCTAAGCGTGTTGGTAAACCCCGTTCAGTGGCGGCTCCGTCTGCTCGAGCGCCAGAGGTGCCCAGACTGGCGGCTTCTGCGTCCATCGATCTGCCGCCCTTGGTCACTGTTGCGGCGTCTAGTGCGCCTCCACCCGACGCTGCCACCGCCATTTCGAGTGCATCGCCAGCCAAGGAAGCGGCGAGCAGTGCAGCGGCTTCCGCCGCGTCGGTGGACTCGTTTGCCGAGGCGTTTCAGCGGCACGCTGCTAATCGGGATCCCAAGTGGGCAAGCCTAAAGCCGCGCGCGGAACCGTCGACCAGCGGTGCCGCCCTCGCGAGCAGCCAGTCGGAGTGGCCCAAGGCGCCGAAGCCTGATACGATGGCTGTGCTGAAGCAACTCGAGGAATCACGCAAAGCCAAACGCCAATAGTCGCGAGAAAACTCAGCGCAGACTGGCACTAGAGCCCCCTTTTGCGCGTCGCGACGCTTCGCGTTGCCGTCCGGGCTCGCGTGTTCGCGCTAAGCGCGTCACGACGCTTCGCGTTGCCGTTCGGGCTCGCGTGTTCGCGCTAAGCGGCGCTGAATGCGCCCAAAATGGCAAAGAGGCGAGATCCTCTCGAATCTCGCCTCCCTGCGAACCAGTTGTGCCTGCTCGCCGCCTAGGCGCGAGCAGCGCTCGACTTAGAACCCGCCGCCGTGGCCGTGACCGGCATGGGCGTCAGCTGACTTCTCTTCCTTCGGCTTCTCGGCAACCAGACACTCGGTGGTGAGCATCAAGCTGGCGACGCTCGCCGCGTTCTGCAGGGCGGAGCGCACGACCTTCACTGGGTCAATGACGCCTTCGGCAACGAGGTCACCGTACTTGTCGGTGGCCGCATTGTAGCCAAAGTTACCCGAGCCCTCGCGGACCTTGTTGACCACGATCGAGCCCTCTTCGCCACAGTTGGCCACGATCTGGCGTAGCGGCTCTTCGATGGCGCGACGAATGATCGACACGCCGAACTTCTGCTCGTCGGTAACCTTCAGGGTGTCGAGCACCTTCTGAGCGCGGAGCAGGGCAACGCCACCGCCGGGGACAATGCCTTCCTCCACTGCAGCACGGGTTGCGTGCAGTGCGTCCTCGACGCGGGCCTTCTTCTCCTTCATCTCGGTCTCGGTGGCAG
This sequence comes from Myxococcales bacterium, assembly GCA_050263495.1. Lineage (GTDB taxonomy): Bacteria > Myxococcota_A > Polyangia > Polyangiales > Polyangiaceae > FEN-1139. The sequence goes on from JBLNFG010000121.1 coordinate 5,842, forward strand.
CGCCCACCTTGATCACCGCGACGCCACCAACCAACTTCGCAAGGCGCTCCTGGAGCTTCTCACGATCGTAGTCACTGGTGGTCTTGTCGATCTGGCCGCGGATTTCCTGCTGACGAGCCTTGATCTTCTCTTTGCTGCCCGCGCCGTCGACGATGGTGGTGTTGTCCTTGTCGATCTTGATCGTCTTGGCCTGGCCGAGATCGCTAATCGTGACGTTCTCTAGCTTGAGACCGAGCTCCTCGGCAATGACCTGGCCATTGGTGAGAATGGCGATGTCCTTGAGCATTTCCTTACGGCGATCGCCAAAGCCAGGGGCCTTGACGGCGGCGCAGGTGAGGGTGCCACGCAGCTTGTTCACGACCAACGTCGCGAGTGCTTCGCCTTCGATGTCCTCGGCAATGATGAGCAGCGGGCGCTGCTGACGCGCAATCGCCTCCAGAACGGGGAGAAGATCCTTCATGTTGCTGATCTTCTTCTCGCTGATCAGGATGTACGCATCGCTGAGCACGGCTTCCATGCGCTCCGCATCCGTCACGAAGTACGGGCTGAGGTAGCCACGGTCGAACTGCATGCCTTCCACGACGTCGAGAGCGGTTTCGGCGCTCTTGGCTTCCTCGACCGTGATCACGCCTTCCTTGCCGACCTTCTCCATGGCCTCGGAGAGCAGCTTGCCGATGGTCGTGTCGCCATTGGCGCTCACGGTGCCAACCTGCGCGATCTCGTTCGCGTCCTTGGTCGACTTGCTCTGCTTCTTCAGCTCGGCAACCAGCGCTTCGACGGCCTTGTCGATGCCGCGCTTGATCTCCATCGGGTTATGACCCGCCGCGACGAGCTTGCTGCCCTCGCGGAAAATCGCTTGGGCAAGCACGGTAGCGGTGGTGGTGCCGTCGCCAGCGATGTCACTGGTCTTCGACGCGACCTCACGCACCATCTGTGCGCCCATGTTCTCGAACTTGTTCTCGAGCTCGATTTCCTTCGCGACGGTCACGCCGTCCTTGGTGATCGTCGGGGAACCGAAGCTCTTCTCGATGACGACGTTGCGACCCTTCGGACCGAGGGTGACTTTGACCGCATCGGCGAGGGCATTCACGCCAGCGAGGATGAGGTTACGAGCGGACTCTTTGTAGACAATTTCCTTGGCAGCCATATTTCGCTATTCCTTGTAGGCAGTTGCGCTAATCGCGTTACTTTTCGATGACGCCGAGGATGTCGTCCTCGCGCAGAATTAGGTGCTCTTCGCCGTCGATCTTGACCTCAGTGCCGCTGTACTTGCCGAAAAGCACGCGATCGCCCGCCTTTACATCGAGGGCCCGCACCTTGCCGTCCTCTTGAACCTTGCCGTTGCCAACCGCAACGACCTCACCCTCGACCGGCTTCTCTTTGGCCGTGTCCGGGATGATGATGCCGCCCTTGGTCTTTTCCTCTTCCTTGACGCGCTTGACGATGACGCGGTCCTGCAGTGGTCGAATCTTCATGATCGAGCTTCCTCCGGTGATGCTTACAACTGACTCTGAGAAAC
>JBLNFG010000122.1:0-4239 GCA_050263495.1 Myxococcales bacterium
TGGACTTGGCAGGCTTTCGCCTTCCCTCCTCGAGTTCCTTGTTTCGGGTGCGACATGTACCCCACGGGCACCGAGCGAGACTCCAGTTAGCGGCACGTGCCCCATTGCTTGGGCGGCGCGCACCCAGTCACCCGACGGTGGAGCAGTTCCGAAAAAGATGGCAACATCCCCTCCGCCCGCTCCCGCAGGGAGGACGACCCCCGCCTCTTTGCGCGCTCTCTCGTCGAGGTGGCGTACCTCGTCGGTCACCACTGGGGCTTGTGCCGATTTGCCTAGGGCGTCGAGGCACTCCCGCTGACGACCGACTGCAACTAGAAAGCGTCCAGTGTCGTCAGACAACAGTGCTTGAGCAGCATCCATTGCGGCAGAAGCCTGCGCATCCAGAAGTCGCCGAGCTTCGTAGGGCTTTTCACTCTGAAACGCGCGGATTCTGCCGAGCAAAGCCTGTGTCGAGGCTGAATGACCCGAAAACCAGACACTGCTGTATAGGCCCCGCGGGAAGTGGATCGGCGCAACCTTCAGTCCGCACACATTGAGGCTCGCTAAGATCGTGCCGCCTCGAACCGCCGACGCGACATCGATCCCGCTACCACCTGGTTGCGCCTCCCGGTGCGCGTCGAGAGCAGCATTGAATACGGCCTCTCGCAGTTCCAAATCGTGCAACGGACCGCGCGCTTCGACTTCGAGTGCGGCTAACGACGCGACCACAATCGCTGCACTCGACCCCAATCCGAGTTTCCGATCGCCGCTGCGCAAGGCGGTTGCGTCAAACCACGGGGCACCGCGTGCTACGTATTTGCGTAGCGCCGCAGCAACTTCGGGGGTCACGAATGACGCGACCCGCGTGGCGTCAGCGACGACATATCGAGTGACCGCCGACACGATGGCGGGTGCGCCCTCCAAGACCGCATAGGCTCCAGACACGACGATTTTCCCAGGGGCTAACACGCGCATTCAAGCGTCTCCTGCTATGTATGCGTCGGGCCCCCCGGAGCAGCGAATGACCTCTACGGCCTCCGGCAACTCGCGAAGAGCTTGCTCCACTTGGTTAGCATGCTCCGGCGTAGTCAGTACCTTGACGTTTGGGCCAGCGTCCATCGTCACGAAGGACGCGAGCCCCGATGAACGCAGCTCGTAGACCCGGTCAATAACCGAGAGTGTGGCAGGCGAGAAGTACCGCAGTGCTGGGCGCGCAGCGAGCATGGAAGCGTGCATGGCGAGGGCGCTATGCTCCGCCGCAGCCCCGAGCCGCTCAACGTCTCTGTCCAAAATGGCGCACCGAATCTCTTCGAATACGAGAGGCGCGCTTTCGGTCCAGGCGCGATAGTACGGGCTCGTGCTTGCGGTCAGCGCCATCCCTTCCGTGGAGCTAATCTTCTTCTGCCTACGCGTAGTGAGGACTACCAGCATGTACAACGGTAGATGTTCGGTTGCCGCGATGGGTTCTGCGCAGTCGCCCAACGCCGGAAGTGCGACGTACCCTCCCCACAGAGATCTGGCGGCTGAGGCCGACGCGCGCCGCGCAATACTACTGATTGTCGATCTCGGAAGGTGAAGACCCGCGGCGTGAGTAGCCGCTAAGGCCAGCGCGGCAAATCCTGATGCGCTGGAAGCGAGCCCGGCAGCTGTCGGAAACTCGTTACGGCTTTCCACGACTGCTCGGGTCTGCATTTGGGCCAATGCACGCACCTGATCGAGCAGCGCTACGACGCGTTCCAGCGGTCGCCCCTCTACGGGCGCGGCGTCTAGATACACCTCGTCACACCTGGCTGAACTGTCGAAGAATACCCGAGTCGTTGTGCGCAACCCTTCGAGCGTGAGAGAAAGGCTAGGGACGGCAGGAAGGTTGTTGGTAGCGTTGGCTTTCCCCCAATACTTAGCGAGCGCGATGTTGGCGTGAGCGGTTGCTTGGACGGCTTTCATGAAGAAGCTGAGCTCTTTCTCGATGCCCTGTCCGCGCGTCAGCGGACGGCTTAAACGATTAGGACCAGTGATGGATGTTAGCTTCAGTGACTGCCTGAGACGTGAGCTGGGAGACAGCGGATATCTGCGGATGTGGCTTGGTCCCTAGGCGAACCCAAGGCCAAGCGTTGCGCGTCTACTTTAGGCCTTCGCCTGTTCGCTCTCGCTTGGGGGTGGGGCACGCAGATCGCGGGCACGCCACTCCTGGCTCGCCTCAAGGGGCTTTGTGCCGCTGGGAATGGGAGTAACGCCCGGCTGTACCTGAGTCGAAAAGGCACGCAGATCGCAGTGATCAAGCGCGGCAAGAACGGGAGCGGAGTCGTCGTGAGTGAGCGCGATGATTGCGCCACCGCCGCCCGAGCCCGTAAGCTTCACTCCGAGTGCACCGGCGTGCTTTGCAACCGCGCGTGCCCTCTCGATTGCGGGTGTCGCGAGATCCAGTGCGGCAAGCGATTCGTGATTGCGATCCAACAACTCGCCCAATCTTTCCAGGCGCTCACACTTGAGACATTCTTCGGCTTCCTCTACGCAGGCGGCAATATCTCTTAAGACTTGTTGCCACACGGCGGAGCGCTCATGCTTTGCCCGCGCAACGCGGCTCACCATGTCACTCGTCGATGCCGGGGCGTCGGCTATGGCGACCACGAACGTTAGCGGACGGGGCAAGGCAATCCGGTGGACAGGTGCGCCAATCCGATACCGAATGCAGCCGCCGTGCAGTACTGCAGCCGTGTCGACCCCCGACGGGTTTCCGTGAAATACCTTTTCCCAAGCCGTTGCTGCAGTGAGTGCGAGCTGATGGTCCACGTCCTCTTGGGCCAAAGCACTGAGCACGGCGCGGGCAATTGCCACGCCGTGAGCAGCTGAAGCGCCTAAGCCACAGCGTGGCGGGATTTCGCTCCGCAGCACCACCCTAACGGGCGGAGACCCGAGACTTTCCAACAACGCTCTAAACGCTCGGTTGATTGGGGATTCTCCCTGAGAGTCGACGGAGGTGCCGTCGAGGTCGAGAGAGGATCTCTGTTCCGACGTTAGAAGGCGCGCGCTCGCTCGAGCGCCAACGTCGAGGCCGCACGCGATCGCCGGCACTCCGTACACCACGGCGTGTTCCCCGAGCAGGATGATCTTGCCAGAAGCAAACTGCACCGAACCAATGCCTGTCTCCATACGGGCGCTTGTCGTTGTCATGACGCGGGCCCAAACTGGAGCCATGTCCGTAGTGGATCGGCGATGACCTTCGGACAGCGTCGAAGGGCCTCCAGATCTGCCGCACCGACCAAGAGCATGGCCATCCGCAGTTCCGTTTCTATTCTTTCCATGAAGGCGCTCGCGCCCGCACGCCCCTCGGAGGCAAGCACACGCAAGAGTGGGCGCGCAATGCCCACGGCGGACGCCCCGAGCACAATCGCGCGAGCAGCGTCCAGCCCACTTGTAACCCCCCCCGTTGCGAACACGATCTTCATGCCTTGGGAAACACACATTGCGACGCTTGCCGCCGTCGGGATCCCCCAGTCCCAAAACGTCTTAGCCAACTCCCGCCTTGCTTCGCTCGTCCGATGGTACTCGACCGCCACCCACGAGGTGCCCCCAGCCCCAGAAACGTCGACGTTGCAGATTCCCTGTTCGATCAGACGTCGCGCAACGCTCAGGGAGATGCCGCAACCAGTTTCTTTCGCTACCACCGGGATGCTCAGGAAACGGCTCAATTCCGCCAGCTTGTTCAGGTTCCCACGAAAATCCCGATCGCCCTCAGCCTGTATCAGTTCCATTGCTGGATTCAAGTGAACGCACAGCGCGTCCGCCCCTACCGAATTTGCAAGCTCCGCCACAGCCTGGTGGGTCATCTGGGACGCCTGCACTACCCCGATGTTCCCAAGCACCAGAGTGGTCGGAGCAACGTCCCGTACCTGAAAGGATCCCAATGTTTCGGGATGGTTCAAGGCTGGGCGTTGACTCCCAAGACCGAATGCGTAGCCTCGTTCCTCGGCGATGGAAGCCAGCTCACGATTGATCTTTCCCGCGTGTTCGTTGCCGCCGGTCATCGCGGCAATCACGAACGGAGCTCGCAGATTCTTGCCCCACAGTTGGCAGGTCAAATCGATCGCCGCCAAGTCCAATTCAGGCAGCGCGTCGTGCTGCAGCATGACGCACTCGAACAATGGTGATTTTGTGCGAAACCCCACATCCTCGTGCACACACAACTCCAAATGTTCGAGCTTTCTCTCAGAAATGCTTTCCATTGCTTGCTCTCCAGTCGCCGTTGTACGACTAGCCCAC
>JBLNFG010000123.1:0-6368 GCA_050263495.1 Myxococcales bacterium
CTAGGGGGATACAGCGCGTACGCTTCGGCTCGTATGCAGCCTACGTGAGGCCCCCATGAACCTCAGACCCACCGGACTTGACGCAGTAGGCGACGCGCCGCGGGGAACTCACTTTTGCCAATTCTATCGAGCGTCAGGTGAATTAGACGACGCACTTGTGCACTACCTCACGAAAGGGGTGCGTGAGTCCTGGTACTTCTCCGGTGGCAGTTTCGAGCAGCAAAGCCTTCTTGAGGCTTGTATCGATAGACTCTCGGAACCCAAGGCCCGAGGCTTCGTTGGCTTTCGTTCGAGTGGCGACACATCGTGGCTTGAGCAACCAGTTCCCCAGCGCTTCGCCCAACACGAAGTCGCCATCGACCCCACGCCCCGGTTTAGTGCGGCGACCACGGCATCTCCCACTTTGGTCGAGCGTTGCGCCGTGGTGGATGGGTGCCAAGGCAACCAAAGACAACCGTTTGCGGTTTCCTGGCGGAACAATGCTTGGGAGATTATTGACGGCCCGGATCGCCAAAGGCTGCGCGAAGAGCAACTGCGCGCCCTTGCACTCGATCGCGAGCGTCTCTCGGTCACGCTGCATAGCATTGGGGAAGCGGTCGTAGCTACGGACAATTCTTCTCGCGTGATGACGTTGAATCGGGCTGCCGAAGAGCTCACTGGCTGGACGCAGGGTGAAGCGATGGGGCGCCCGATTTGCCAAGTACTGCGCTTGGTCAATGAGCGCTCAGGCGAACCGTTGGAGGCATCTAATTCGGCTCGCGTTGCGGTTCAAGGCGATAGTGGCACGCTGTTGGTCTCTCGTGACGGTGTAACACGGCCAGTCTCATTCACAGCCTCAGCGATTCGGGGCAGTGATGGCCATGTCATGGGAACCGTCCTGGTACTTCGTGACGTGATGCAGGCCCGCCGTGCCGAGCGCGAGCTCGAACAAGGCTTGCGGCGCTTTGAGCTTCTGGCGGAGACCGCGGGACAGCTCTTGCAGGTACGCGAACCCAAGCAGTCGGCGTACTCGCTTTGCGCGCGCGTGATGGAACACCTTGACTGCCAAGTGTTCTTCAATTTCTTGGTGGACGAGAGCACGGGCCGCTTGCACTTACACGCTTGCGCTGGGATCTCGGAGCAGGAGGCGCGTGCGTTGGAATGGCTCGACTGCGGCGCTGCGATCTGCGGCTGTGCGGCTGTGGAGAAGACCCGCATCGTCGCGGAGTATATCCTCGAAAGCGACGATGCCCGAGCCGACCTGGTTCGGGCGCAAGGAGTACGCGCATACGCCTGTCACCCACTATTGGGACCGGGCGGAAGAGTCCTAGGTACGCTGTCTTTTGGCACCAAGACGCGTGACGCGTTCGGTAGCGACGAGCTCTCGCTCATGAAGGCAGTGACGGACCAGGTCGCGATTGCCATGGTGCGGCAAGAAGACGAACAAGCGCTTCGAAAGAGCGCCGAAGCGCTGCGCGAAGCAGACCACAGGAAGAACGAATTCTTGGCGGTGCTTTCGCATGAGCTGCGCAACCCGTTGGCGCCTATCATGAATGGCCTGCATGTGTTGGAGCAGGTTGCTCCAGGATCCGAGCAAGCACGGCGCGCTCAACGAGTGATCCGGCGCCAAGTAGTTCAAATGGCTCGTCTGGTGGACGATCTACTCGACGTGGCTCGAATCACTCGCAACAAGGTGGCATTGCAGCGCGAAATGCTCGAACTTAATCAATTATTGCGGCGGGCGATAGAGGACCAGCGCGGCTTGTTCGACGAGGCGGGGCTTCGTCTCGAATTGGAGTCGCCCACGTGCTGCATTTTCGTCGAGGCAGACGCAACCCGCATCACCCAGATTGTAAGTAACCTGCTTCAAAATGCGGCCAGGTTTAGTCGGGTTGGTGGACGCACGGTCGTATCCGTATTGGTCAAGGAACTCGACGAGGCTGTCGAGATTCGAGTCACTGACGACGGCGTGGGCATTGCCGAGGAGATTCGGCCCCATCTGTTTCAGCCATTCATGCAGGCAGACACATCGCTCGATCGGCGTAAGGGAGGCCTTGGCGTCGGGCTGTCGTTGGCAAAGGCCTTAGTGGAGCTGCATGGTGGCGAGATCACGGTGTACAGTGCCGGGGTCGATCAGGGCAGTCAGTTTACCGTTCGGTTGCCACTTCGATCCGTCAGTTGGGAGAACGACTGGCGCTCGTCGTCGTCGCTTCCGGCTGCTCGCTGTGTTCCGCGTCGAGTACTCGTGATTGAAGACAACGAGGATGCAGCGGATACGCTGCGGGAAGCTCTGGAATTTAGCGAAAACAAAGTCGAGGTTGCTTACAACGGCCAGGACGGCATCCAGAAAGCCAAGGAGTTCCTCCCCGACGTCGTCTTTTGCGACATCGGCCTTCCCGGAATGAGTGGCTATGAAGTGGCAGCAGAGCTTCGTAGAGACGACCGATTCCGGGAGGCCCACCTAGTAGCGTTGACGGGCTACGCGCTTCCGGAAGATCGCAGGCGCGCCGCTGAGGCAGGCTTCGACGATCACCTACCCAAACCTTCGAGCGTGCAGGCCATCCAGAGTTTGCTCTCCAAGCTCGGTGCTCCCGGTAGCTAGGCGGTTACGATATCGAGCGTACTGCGCCGAGCAGCAGGGGTCGTCGGCCTCGCCGGGCACGCCAATACCGACACCACGAACCCCCGTGTGCTTGCGGTCTGTCTATTGCTGAAGCAAACCCTGTCTGCGAGCGGTTTGCGTCATGCCGGCATTCGGTTCTGCTGGCTCCGCGAGGCGCCACGCTGGGCGCGCGCGTAGGGGAGATTGGGCGTCGCCCAGTCGAAACGCTAACGCCGTTTCGGCCGTAACCGGCTGGAGCGCGTTTCCGGTGAAGCAATGCTCGCTGGCTCCCCCGTGGACAGCGGGAACGGCGCCCTTTGCGCCGAGCTGGTGGCTCCAGACGTTCGTCAGCACCACAACGCGTCCGAACTCGTCGACGGCATCACGGATGTCGAGCCGTACCTCGTTGTGTTCTCCATCGTCTGCAAATACCGAAATCGGAACCAAGTCGCCATTGTCTCCGAGTGCGTACGTGACGCGCAATCCTTCCACGTCGCCGGGCCCGTACAACATGGTCTTCAAACCGGGAAGGACGAAGAATAGATGACTATAGACAGCGTCGATAGCCAACGCTGGCAGTAGTTGACGTGTCAGCGCGTTCTTCCCCCAGGGACGCTCCGTCGACCAATATGCGAAGTATCCCGCTACGACGCGATTCGGACCAACGCGCTTCGCATGAAACAACATGGTCTGCCCGAGCGTTCCCGCCCAGCTGCGATTCCAAGCAACACAGACCGAGCCGCGTTGGAGCAACGTGGTCAAGCACTGATCAGAATCCGCACACTTCGTCTCTGAAGGGCCTAGATTGCTGGTGCCCTGCAGCTTGAGCATTCCCATTGCAGGCTGCGGAAACGCCGCGCTTGCTAGGTTTGCATGACGGGTTGCTGGCGCGGGCCACGTTGGCTCCACCATTGAAGACGTACACTGCAGAAACAATAGGTACGCAGCAAAATGCCAAAGTCTCGTTCTCGGCACGCGAGGTAATACGACGCGCATCGGAGTTCGTCTAGATGGCTTCTCACATAGGTGCGACATCGTATTGAGAGCGGCTACCGACGTCGGAGTGAAGGTGCTTTCATGCGTGCAGGATCGGACACGACGCAATCCTTGCGAACTCAGTCAGCGCTTACCGTGGATGCCAACCAAACGAGACCCTCCATGGACGCCGAGCGATGGGTCGGTGACGCGCAGGCTTTACGGTGAGTTCTTTCGAGCGAGCGATAACTCTATGGACCGTGGTTTCCGTGTGAGTTCGTTTGTGCGAATGCGATGCGAATTCCAGCGCTTTTTGCCAGCCGCTGTCGAACCGTTCGTGCGGTTGCTCTGATGGGGCTAGTGGTGGCCGCTGGCTGAAGTTGCGCGTATCACCCTCTCGATGAGATCCGTGCACGGTTCCCGCAGCACGCCAGCGTTCCATGCTGGCTGACTAGCTTGCTCTTTGGTGTCCAAGCGGCTTTGCGTGAACGCAATTCACTGGCACGAAGTCGCATTCAGTGACGAAGCCTCGGCTGTTATGACGCGCTCCAGAGCTCTCGAGCGTGTAGGGGATCGTCAGAGAACCTCAAGGGTCGGGGCGTGCACACGCCAGCAGAGTTGATGACTCTTGCAGACGCGCGACGTGTGCCGCTGTTGAAAGCACTTTTGTTGTGCACTCGAAAGGACGCCCAGTGCAGGTTCGCGCAGCAGATGCGTCGGGCTGTATCCGCAAAGGCACCGTAGCAAACCGGCCTATCGAGTAACGGCCAAATGGTGCAGCAAGGCTTTACGTCGAGAACAAAGCTTTCTTTCTCGAAAAGGAGCGTTCGCGCGCTCGCTCCCGCGCGCGGCGCGGCGGCGTGTCCCAGGTAACTCAAGCGCGGCAGCCGTGGCCTGGATCCGATTACTCAGTTGCGGCGGAGTCCTTCGGGCGCGCTGGTGCGATGTAGACGGTCTTGGCGTTCACGAACGCGCGAATGCCCGCTACGCCAAGCTCGCGTCCGTAGCCGCTGCATTTGACGCCTCCGAAAGGCAGGCGGGGATCGGATACGACCATCGCGTTCACGAACGTTTGCCCGGTCTCGAGCTCGTTGATGAATCGTCTCTGTTCTGCTCGTTCGTTGGTCCAGATACTACTGCCGAGTCCAAATTCGCTACGATTAGCCAGCTTGATTGCGGCATCGACGTCGCTAACGCAGAACAACAGAGCCACGGGTCCAAATAGTTCCTCTCGAAACGCTGGCGACGATTCGGGAATGCGATCGAGCACGCCCGGCTGGAACCACCACCCAGCCCGTTCCAATCCTGTGGCTCCCGTCAGGCACCGAGCGCCAGCGTTGAGCGACCGTACGACTTGTGAAGATACGTCATCTCGGACAGACGCCAGTGCCAGTGGGCCCACTTCCGTCTCTGATTCGAGCGGATCTCCAACGCGCAATGCCTCAAATGCGGCGACCATCCGCTGCGCAAAGGTGTCGTAGACCTCTCGATGGATGATGAATCGCTTGGCATTGATGCAGGATTGTCCATTGTTCAAAATGCGGGACGCTACGCCCACCTGCACAGCCTGATCGAGATCAGCTGAGGGCATCACGATGAACGGGTCGCTACCACCCAGCTCCAGCACACTTGGCTTCACGACCTTGCCGGCGGCTGCCGCGACCAATGCACCCGCGGACGTGCTTCCCGTGAGTGTCACCGCAACTACTCGCTTGTCTTCCAGAACGCGTGCGACGGCGTCGGAACCGATGAGTAAAGTTTGAAATACGCCTTCGGGGAATCCAGCGCGATGCAGTAAGTCCTCGATGGCCAGAGCACACAGTGGGACATTCGAAGCGTGTTTCAGTAGCCCTACGTTGCCCGCCATAAGCGTCGGGGCGACAAAGCGGAATACCTGCCAGAACGGGAAGTTCCACGGCATAATTGCGAGCACGGGTCCGAGCGGCAGATAGTGCACGTAACTCGTTTCCGCCTCGGTAGTCACAACATCATCAACCAACATCTTCTCGGCGTCTTGCGCATAGTAGCGGCAAGCTGCAGCACATTTGCGCACCTCAGCCACGGCAGCTGCCAGCGGCTTACCCATTTCGAGGGTAATCGTTCGGCCCAGCTCAGCACTTTCCGCATCCAACAGTTCCGCTGCTTTGAGCATGGGCTCCGTGCGCTCGTGGAACGACGTATGTCGCCACTCCGCAAATGCCAGGCTAGAACGCGTAAGTTTCTCGTCAATTGCGCGGCTATCGAGCGCCGGGAACCTTCGGCGGACCTCTCCCGATCTTGGATCGATGCTTTGGATGGACATGGCCGCACCATCTCACAAAAGCCAAGGCTTGGCACGCTGTGCTTTCTACCTCAGTGTGCACAAGAATGCCCCAGGTTCGAGTATTTACGGCGGAATGGAATACTTGGACTCGACCCATTATGGAACGGCGTTTGCCACGCCAGTTAGCATGCCGCACCCTAAGGCTGCCGTTGCATCCAAGCTCCGAATTGGGATTTCGGGATGAGACCTCATGGCCCTGACTCCCGACGACCAGGCGTCGAAGGCCGTGGAACTGATGACGCAGAAGGACGTCGATCAGATCCCGGTCGTTGACCACGGCGTGTTCCGCGGCCTAGTGCGACGCCGCGACATCATTCGTTGGGTTGGGCTGCAACACGAAACGACATAGACGACATAGACTAGGAGCGCCCGGAAAAGCAAATACACCCGGACCCCGCGTACCAGCAAGGACACGGGGCCCAAAGGAACACAAGTGCATGGCAGTTAAGCGGCGGTCTTGAGTACTACTTTCTCGCAGTGTTATCGCTT
>JBLNFG010000124.1:0-7988 GCA_050263495.1 Myxococcales bacterium
AGTCGTGCGCTGCACGCGGGCACCGAAGCGAAGATAGCCGATTTTCTTCGCAGAGAAGCGCGGCTCAGCGAAGATCCACGTCTCGCGCCCGATGGAATAGACGAAGGACGGTTCGCCCTCGAAACTCGAGTCGACTGCAAGTTCTCTTTCGTTACTCGCAGGGCGTTGGGATTCGCGTTCGTTGGTCACCGTCGCTTGCGACTCGTCCTTGTTGGTCACCGTCGCTTGCGACTCGTCCTTGTTGGCCGCCGTCGCTTGCGACTCACCGTCGTTGGCCGCCGTCGCTTGCGACTCACCCTCGTCGCTGCTCTCGGGCACGGAGCCGTGAACCGGCAGCGACGTCAGTTGGGTGTCGCGCGGGGTGGATTCACTCGCCCTGTCGCCATTACTCGATTCCTCGCTCTGCGCGGATTGGCTGGCGCTTGTGACCGTTACGGAGTTGCTCCGGTGATTTGGATCGATCTGCGCGTGGTACGGACAACTCGTGAGCGACAACGCGGCAAAAAGCAGGACCGCGCGACCGCGCTGCGGGCCAGGTTCGACCCGGAATCCCGAGGGAGATGCCCCGCGGATGGGCTCACGATGGGGATGGCAACGCATCACAGCCTCCCCTATCAGATTTGAGGAATTTGGTGAAATTACGGGCGCAACGGCAACCCGACGTCCAGCCGGGCGACGCGAACCAAAGAACCGTCTGCAACATCGCCCCTCGGCGCGATGTCGACGGCTGACGTTACTTCGCCGCGCGGCGACGTCAACGCGCAGCGCGCTGGGCCGTATCGTGTACGGCGCGACGCGCTCGGCCGTATCGGTGTGCGGCGACATCAACGTGCGGCGCGATGTCGACGAGCCAAGCGAAGCAATGGGCCGTAGTGCCGTCTCGGTATGGCGCGCGACGGCTACCGACTGTACCCTGGTACCCAGGGACTCAGGACGTTTTTCGTCGTGTAATTCGCGGCTTGTTGCTCAGTGAGTTGGCGCGACGCACGGGTTGCGTTCGTGGTGTTTGCGCCCGATCCCGTGCTCTTGTATTCCGAGAAGCGTGTGTATTGCAGGGTGTTGTTACTCATCACGGTCCACCCTTCAGCTGCGATGTGAGCGCCAAGCTCGACGTTGATGAACGCGGCAGCAGCATACGGCCCCCAAGGTCTACCCAAGTGCACACGGCCGTTACCGACCGAGGACAACGCCGTCAAGGAACCGCCCAAGAAGACGAAACCATAAGTCGTTCCTTGGGGCGTTCGCGGCGCGGTGACGGCCGTACCCTGAGCGACACTGTGGATCGTGCAATGGTCGAAAACGGCTGTCGCATCGCCAAAGATGAAGTCCGTATTCCCCTGGATGTAGCAGTCCCGGAAATACTGCGTGCCCGTGTTGGTATAGAGTGTGTCTTGGTAGCTGACAAAGCGACAGTCGTAGAACTGTTGTCGCAACCCCTTCGCCATCAGGGCAACGCGTTGAGCCGATTCAGGTGGGGCACTGTTCTGGAACGTGATGTTGGCCGCGGAAAAGTCGTTGCCCGTCAGCAGCACGGTGCCGCCAGTCACGATGTTGGTGTCGATCGTGTGAGTGATGATGGTAGAGGTCGCGCTGGCACCCGTTAGGCAGACGAACGGCTTGTTGATGGTTACCTGCTCGTTGTAGGTGCCGGCCGCAACGCTCACGCGGATCGACTTCGAGTTGTTGCTCGGAATTGCATTGATGGCTGCCTGCACGGTCTTGTACTGGCCGCTGCCGTCGGCCGCTACAGTCAATGTCTGCGTCGCATCTGGACATGCAGACACGCCCCCACGCCCTCCGCTGGCGGTGGCAGTCGTGCTGGCTCGACTCGTCGCGCCGCCGCGCGCAGCCCCACCGGCTGAGACGACACTCGCCCCCCCTTCATTGGAAACGCCCCCATTCGTAGCTTTACCGCTCGAGGTACCACCGCGCCCGAAAGCGCCGCCGAGAACGACCTTACTGCTCGATGCGCCACCGCGCCCGGAAGTGCCGCCCGTCGCGTTGCTCGTCACCGCGCCACCACGACCAGAGCCGCCGCGCACCGAACTCGAGGTTGGTGCACCTCCCGCACTGATGTTGTCTCCAGTCCTAGTGGTCGTCGAGAGTCCACCGCTCGAGGTTGCACTTACGGGGCCTTCTTTAGAGCCTCCTGCAGACGGACTACTCGCAAGACTTCCCCGCCCCGTCGAGTCGCCACCCGTGAGGATCGCTCCCGAGCCAGACCACGCGGCATTCGCGCCTCCAGTCGCGTGAGCAGTGTTTGGCTTCGCACCGTTGCCCCCCGCCATTATGGTCGAGGACACGACGGCGATCCCGCCCGCTCCCGCCGAGTCGGAAGAAGCGGGATCACCCGCACAACCCACGACCACTGCTGCCGTAAGGCATCGGCCAATGAGGTGATGGTTCTTCGTCGAAGGTCGCAGCCGGGTAATTCGAGGGATGTGCATCGTTCAACCCTCCGAATAGTTCCGAAGGTGAACCTGGACCGTTCAGATTTCGACCTACTGACGTTGGTTCACAGGCACCAATGGTCAGTCCAGACGCAATGGCAAGGCCCACTGCGACCCCGCACCGGCGCGCTCGTACACCTTAAAACGCACCTCGTTCGCGGGTTCAGTGTCATAAGGATAGGGCGGCTCGAATACTGGATCCGCCGGCTCTTCCGCAGCCGTATCTGCGCGAAGATGGCTCTGCATCCTAGAGCCGTAAAGATTCGCTCGTCCAGCTGCCTGGATGAATCCCAGTTGACCGGGCGTTTCCGTGCAGTCGCGTCGACTCGTCGGAAACTGAACGTCTTCGAAGTAGCTTGCCTCGAGCAGTACCTGCGCCTCACAACCGGATGCCACAGCGTAATCGAGCGCATCCGTCACCACGTTGTTGTAGAGGTGAACGCGCGCATTCGAGCCGTGTGCGAACGGAGCACGACCCTCGACGTGCTGCCACCAACAATGATGGAACGTCGCTTCCGAATCGATGATCTCGCTCGCGCGCAGATGGCGAGCATGGCACTCGAGATCGTTTTCCCCATCGAAGCGCGACCAGGAAACAGTAACGCCAGTGCTGGAGTCGTACACATCGGTGAAGCCGTCACTGATCCACTTGAACGTGCAATGGTCGATCCACGCGCGCGAGGTTCGATTGAAGCTCAAGCCGTCCCCAGCCTCGATCAGGTGCGGATTGATGTCAAAGAACGACAGATTTCGCAGGATCAAATTCGAGCTATTACTCAGATCGAACCACATACCGCGGAGGTGCGCACCTCGACCCAAGCCCATCAACGTCTTGTTCGCCGCAACCTTGATCCTATCTTCGTACCGCTTCATTGCCACTTGCTCCACGCTGCAGTTCGCAGCTGGAGGAAGCACGACGTACTGAGTCACGCTGGAGTTGTCACACGCGGTGGGGCACGCGAGCTGCGATTTCGCAGCCGCATCACCGAGCCGCCCGTCGAGGGTTCCTTCCGGGATGACGACCACCCGCGGAGTGGGGTCGCCCTCAACTGCCGCGCGCAAGCTGGCTACGTCCGTCACCACCGTTACGTTGCTCACTTCTCCGCCGGTGGTCTTTTCTCCAAAGCCATCGGGCAGGATATCCAGACGATAACGCAACGCCATGAGCGTATTCGAGGGATCAGGAGCGCCAATCCAGCGCGCCTGACTTGAGCTGAATACGGCCCCCAAATCGCCGCAATTGGCTTGGGAGGTAGGATCTCCGTAGTCCACGGCCGCCGTCCAACCGCTGTCGTCGAATGCGGCCGTCCTCCAACCTGGTGCTGGAGCGACGCTTACCAACCAATCTCCATTGCTTACATGCATGCGCTCGAGTTCATCGATGCGCACGGCTACGCGCGGCGGCCGATCAGCGCCTGCCGCTACGATCGAGATGAGATTGCGGCCGGGCAAAAACGTGTAGCCAACGAAGATCGGCTGAAATGCCTGCTCGCTCTCGATCAGAAGCTCGTCGTTTACGTAAAGCCGAAATGCGTCGCGACTTACGACGACGATGCCCGGACCTTCACCGCGATCATAGGTCGAGGAAACGAGCGGGAATTGCGCGGCGGATCGGGTGCCGAGCCACGGTTCCGCCTCGGGCAAGACTGCGTTCTCGGTTGCCGGAGTGCACTCGAACCCAGGTCGGCCACGGTACTCCGCTGTTTGGGCAATGTCCGTCCCGCATCCCGTCAGTACCGCGACGCACCAACACAAAATGCAGGACACGGCACGCGTCGACATTAGAAGTCCATTCTCACGCCAGCCGACAAACTGGCCGTTGGCGTACGAAACACGGTCTGCGAATGCGCGACAGCGACGCCGGGTCTAGGCGTCAGTAGAATCGCACTGGGTTCGATTTCGATCGCCCAGCGTTGGGCAAGTCGCAGACTCGCTGTGATTGCGAACGAGCCGAGCAGCGAAAAGACTTGATCGCGCCGAGGCGTCAAGGGTGGCAGAACGTCTGCGTGTGCATCCAAATGATAGGCGCCGATACCGAGCGTAGCCCAGACCCCCAACGGCGGTAGTTGAAGCGCTTGATACCCCAATCGCGCCGCAATCATTTCTTGTCGGATCGTCGCGGTACCGGCGCGGCTCGGGTAATGTGCCCCGATTAACGGCCCCATCAGCCAAAGCCCGGCGCGTGCACGCCCGAGGAAAGCGTAGTCCGCGACGATTTCGAGGCCGTAGGCGGCCGAGAACACCTTGGACGAATCCACCATGCCACCGGCAACTCGCACACTCGCCGCCGAGGGCGTGCTCACCCAGGCTTGAATCTTTCGCGCCTCTGCCGCGCGCACACGCTTGACCCCGCGAATCTCAGTGGGTGGTTCTGAAGCATCAAACTCCCGCAGACTGGTCCGCAGAAGATCCACGGCGCGGATGGCCAGCACGGCGGGTGCGTCTTGGATGTCTTCCAATGCCAGGGTGCGCAGAGTCGTCTTTCCTGTCGCGCGATCCACGATGCAAAGCTCCGCTGCTGCCCCGTCTTCTTGTTTGCTCAGAGACACGGCTGCCATGGCACTCTGCTCCGTCGCAGCATCGGTCGTTGATTTGATCGGATCAGGACCACCACGTTTCTCCAACACCACCACTTCGAAGAGTTGAAGGTTCAGCTCCGCGCGCAACCGATTGAAGGCCTCAGTGAGTATCAGATTCGAGTTTGGTGGCCGCACCAGCACCACGCGTTGGGCAAAGCACGGCTTGGCCAGACACATTCCCGCGAGCACGACGAACACCGCGTACCCGTGCCACGGCCGCACAATCCACAAGCATGGCTCAGTCTTCGCCCAAAATTTGTCGCGCCAACGATGCATCGGCCCCCCCAGGGTATCGATGCAGGTACTCGCGCGCTAGTGGCTCGGCGGCTTTTGGTCCGCGGGCGCGTGCCACAACTCGCATTTGGCCCGCAAGAGCTTCGCGGCTGAGTTCGCTCGACGGACTCTCGACCAGGTAAGTGCGGTACCAGTTCTCTGCCCGACCGCGATCGGCGCGTGACTCGTACAGCCGGGCCAACAGGAACGCCGCGCGCTTACCCTCCGCATGGTCAGGAAAACGTCGACGCAGAGCGAGCAACGAGCTTTCGGAAAGATCCAATCGCCCCACGTAGCGAGCGGCTTCGGCGAGCGTGCGAAGATCTGTGGCAGAGCAAACTTCGGCGCAATTTGGGCGGTCTGGGCTTTCCGCGAGACGCACGATGGCTTCGAACTTGCCTTGGGCGAGCAATTTGGGCCAGGACAACTGTTGCGGACTAGGTTGGCTGTTGCTCGCTGCCGAACCAATGCTTGGCGGCAACTCTTGCGTCCCTTTGATGGCGGCTTGTTGATCTAGCTGCACTTGAGCGATTGCGCGGGCATTGGGCGCCGCGGTCAGACTAGAGTTCTCGTGGACGGAGCCTGGTTGCTCCACCAAAGCCGCCGCACTCGACCCTACCGGTGCGGGCGCGCTGGGGGACACACTCGGCGTCGCATTGGCGTGGAGTGGCTCGCCCTGCGGTCCATCAACCACGGTTAGGCTCCGCTGTGCCAAGTCAGCCTGAAGTTCCTGGCCCGCACGCACCTCGACGCGACCAGGGCCAATGGGACCGAGGACATCCACCACGCCCTCATCGAGCTTGAGCCGCAGATGCTCGGTTGACGGATCCCACTCCAACGCGAACTTCGTTCCCTTGACCTGAACCTCGAAAGGCCCTGCAATGAAACGCCAGGTCGAGCCTGCGCGATGCGCAACCTGCGCAACTGCGCGCCCACGATCGAGCAGCACCCTAGCCCCACGACTGTTGCGCTCTTCGATTCTCAACCGCGCACCGCTCGCCGCATCGACGCGCGTTCCGTCAGAAAACAGAATTCTCGCTGGATACTCCTGATTGGCACGGATGTAATCTTGGGCCGCTGAAGCGCCTTCCACCACGTAGCTGATCGGTCGCGACGCGATTCCCCACGCAACACCGCACAGTAGCAGGACCGCCGAGAGCGCCCACGCCAAGCGCGGAACCGGGCCAAACCAGCTGCCAACGCTAGACTGCCTGCCCGCTCTGTCTTGAGCGTGATCCATGAACCGGGTACGCCCGAGTGCATCGATTGCCGGATCTACCGGGATGGATGCCTCTGCTTGTGCAAGCGCCATCAGCCTGCCGAAGCCCGCTCGTTCCTCGAGAGGTTGGGTCATGGCTGTGCCTCCGTTCCTTTGCTCAGGTAGCACTCGAGAGCTGGCTCGTGCTTCACCGAACGTTCAATTTTGTTTCTTGCAGTGGCGAGCGCGCGCCGCACCGTGGATTCCGAGGCTCCGAGGGAACGCGCCACCTCAAGTATTTCCATGCCTTCGATATGCCTCAGGGCGAAGGCGAGTCGTTCGCGCGTGCCCATCTTCTCGAGCACGCGATACAGGGCGAACAGCGCTTCTCGACCTTCGCTATCGCGCGCTCGCGTCGGCACATCGGGGAGTTGCCCCGTGGGGGTGAGGGTAACCCAGCGCCGCACCTTTCGTCGGCGCAACTCGAGTGCAGCCTGACGTACCGCGACTCCGGTAAGGTAGGCCCTCAGGGCGCACCCTTGTTCAATCCTGCTCACGCCCCGCAGCAATGCGATAAACACCTCTTGTAGGAGATCTTCGATTGCACTGTCTGGCCCCAACGCGCCACGCAGAACCCGACGTACGGCTGCAGCATGTCGTTCCCAAATCACGCTGATTGCCCGTGAATCGCCGCGTGCTGCCGCTTGCACTAGCTCTGCATCGCTCACCCTCTCAATCGGAAAGCGCGCGATGTTCGCTTGCGGGTCGAGGGCTTTGGGGCTTGGTGAACTTGGCATGCCGAGGAGAATTTGGGGTTTAGGACGTTAAGGTGGCTTGGCTGGTCGATTACGGAATCAGGGCCACCGAGCAAGCATCCTCGCTGTGGGTGGGCTTCTTGGGAAAGGAGTTGCTCCGGCACGAGCAAACCAGTCATGTGACTCGAGGGAAACCATACGCCGTGCTGCGCAGCGATCGAGTGTCAGTGGAACGTCGTTGCTGATTTGCTCTGCCGAACCGATGACCAGTTCACGCCAACGGCATGAATGGCAACGCTGACCATGCGTCTCAACTGGGAACCGCTCCCTATGTGGCTACGGACGGCCGCAGAACGCGCTGTTTAGTAGTTGAGTGTGGCAATGAGGTGCTCGAGGTGCTCGCTCAAGTGAGGCTCAGCGTCAAAGGCGAAGCCAAACTTCTCTCGGATCTTACCCAGGCTGAATAGGCAGGGCGCAGTGGGTGAGCCGGTTAGGCGAATCGTGCTGCTCGACCCAGTGAGGGCGATGACCTTGCGAGCGATACTCTCCCAACTGACGAAGTCTGCTCCTAAACCGTGTCAAACGGACAGCTAGAGCGCCAATCAGTTTGAAACCCCTACTGCAAGCGCCGATCCTCTCGCTGCGCGAGGCGGCCTCGTCGCTGCGCTCCTCAGATTACGGCAGTAGTCTTGCGGTGCTCACTCCTCGGGCGCCCCGCTCGCTTCGGTTTCAG
>JBLNFG010000125.1:0-5041 GCA_050263495.1 Myxococcales bacterium
ACAGCTCAAACAGGCGCGCAACGGCACTTTTGCAGATTGTCGAAAGAAAGGTCGCGCGCGGTGAGCCAGCAACGCACGCCGACAACACTTAGTTTTCGGTCGACGGGACGTTGCCAGCAAAACGAACCTAAGGCTTCAGGTTGGTTAGCCAGTAGGGATCCTCGGATTCCTCCCCAATGCTCCCGTCGTGCCGCCTATTCCGCCGATTTCGAGGCGTCCGCACCGTTTGAGGGACGCCCCAAGGTCGGAGTCCGGCGAGAGTTCGCATCGGATCCACCCGGTTGCCATCTGACGGAAAGGGCTGCGAGCTTCACGCCTGGACGTGGGGCGCACCGGGTTCGAGCGCGGCACGCGGCCTCGCATCGGAGCAAGATCAACGTGTCGTCGCGCACCGTTGACCTTCATGGAAAGGCCCGCAGCGCAGCTCGTCGGGGCCCCGAGCGTTTATGGCTGCTCGCCACGAAAACAAGCCCGGGACATTCGCTAGTGCCGTTCGCCAGAAGATGTGCCGGAAGTTGACGACATCGGCGAGCGGCAGTAGGGGCCCGCGTAGCGGGCCAGGGTTTGGGGTGAAACCCCAAGAAAACGAGGAGGGCCGCGGCGGCGGAGCCACCCCGCGAAGCGGCGCCAACAGTCCGGCGGGACTATTGGCGAGCGGAACTAGTCTAGAACGCCGAACGCGCAGAGTGGGGCTATGTTTGGCCGCTCATGGCCCAGCCGCCGCGCTCTAGCTCCACTTTTGCTTCCGATCTGCCGTGGTCACACCGAGTGAACCTGACTTCGTCGCAGCGGCTCCGAATCCTCTCGGCACTCTTTTTTCTATCTGGCTTCTCAGCGCTCGCGATCGAACTCGTATTCGTCAAATACCTCGGATACGTCTTCGGGACGACAGCGTACGCAGTGAGCACGGTACTCGCCGCATTCATGCTCGGGCTCTCCCTTGGCAACGTGATCGGTGGCAGTTACGCCGAACGTATTCAGCGCCGTCTGCGTTGGTATGGCACGCTGGAACTGTTGGTGGGCGGGTTTGCCGTGCTCTCTCCACTGCTGTTCCAGGGGCTGGGCGCATTGGTGGGTTGGTTGGGCCATGGCATAGATGACAGCCATCACGGTGTCGCTTGGCTCACGGCGCTTCGTTTCACACTGGCTGCGCTGGTGGTGCTGCCACCGACGGTCGCGATGGGAATCAGTTTTCCGCTCCTAGTTCGGTCGATCCGCGACTTGCCGAACCTAGAGGGGAATATCGGACGGCTTTACACTATCAACACGTTCGGGGCTGCTATCGGGACACTCGCCTGCACCTATGCGGTGATCGCGAGCGTTGGCTTGCTTGGAACCCTAGCTCTCGTACTCCTGCTGAACGCATGTGTCTTCTTGGGTTGTTGGTTTTTAGACCGCAGCGACGACACCCTTGCGCCAGCACGATATCCGCGAAAGCCACCTTCAGACGGTTCCGCGCCCGACGCTGTTGCGACGCATTCCGACGCTGTTGCGACGCATTCCGACGCTGTTGCGACGCGTTGGTTTTCTACCAATGCGATCTATGCCGTGGCCGGCATCAGCGGCTTCGTCAGTCTGGCCTTCGAGGTGTTGTGGTCACATCTACTCGCCACGGTGGTCGGAACCTCAACCTATGCCTTCGGTTTGGTGCTCGCCGTCTTCCTCATGGCGCTGGCGATCTCGGGAGCCATTGTCTCGCGCTTCATCGGTCGCTTGCCGACGCGCCAGGTGGTGTCGTTCTTAGGACTCGCGCTCCTGCTTACCGGAATTTCGGTGGCGCATTCGATGTCGAATTGGGATCGGGCAGGATCCGTGTTCGAATTGGTTGGCTACTTCAAGCCGAGTTTCGTAAGTCGCGAATTGACTCGAGCCGCCGTGGTGCTTTGGCTCATCTTGCTACCGGCACTCGCAATAGGGCTGCTATTCCCCACCGCGCTGTGCCTTCAACGGTTCGGACATCAGGGTCTAAGCCGCCGGGTTGGCGTCACCTATGCCATCAACACGGCCGGCACCATCGTGGGCAGCACACTCACGGGGTTCTGGTTGATTGAAGGACTTGGTTCCCAGACAACCATGCGCCTGCTGGGTGGACTCGTGACCGTGCCGGCACTGCCGCTTCTTTGGACGTTTAGAAGACCCGTGATCCGCTATGGGTCGGTCGCAGCAGGCCTTTGGTGTTGCGGCAGCTTCATCTGGTCGACGCCGTGGGATATCGCGCGCATGACCTCGGGTGCGAATATCTACTTCGCGCCGGGGTTCGACCGCGCTCGTCACCGGCTCGTCGATTTCCTCGAAGACGTCCATGGCGGGATGACCACCATCGTGAGCGATGGCTCGGAACGAACCTTGATGACGAACGGCAAATTCGAGGGCAATAACGGTCCCGAGCGTCTCGACCAGGTCTTGTTCGCCGCGATTCCGAACCTCTACGTGAGCCATCGCAATCGCGCGTTGAACATCGGGATTGGCACCGGACAGACCGCGTCGGTTCTGCACTCGTTTGGCTATCGGGACCTCGACGCCGTGGACATTAGTCCGAATATCGTCACGGCGGCCAGGCGCTGGTTCAACGACGTTCACCACGCGGTCTTCGACGAGCCAAACGTCCACGTCCTTATCCGCGACGGGAGAAACCATCTGCTGCTGACTCAGCACCAGTACGACTTGATTTCGATCGAACTTACGAGCATTTGGTTCGCTTCAGCGGGTAATTTGTACAGCCGCGAGTTCTATGAACTCTGCAGCCAACGCCTGACGAAGGACGGCGTGCTGCAGCAATGGGTCCAATTGCATCACATCGAACTCGCGGACATCGCGACCATCGTCGCGACCATGAAGACCGTGTTTCCCGAGGTCGAATTGTGGCTCGGAGGACATCAGGGCATTCTCATTGCGGGTAAGTCGCTGCGAACACCGAATCCGGAAGCGCTCCGAGAAATCTCCGTCCAGGGCAAGGAACTGCTCGGCCTTGCCGGGCTCGGAGATCCGACGTCGATCCTTTCCCATCGGCTCGTTACGAAGGAGCGGATGAATGCGGTCCTGTCGGCTATCAGTCGAAACCAAAGCCGGCTCTCCACGGACAGTAGTGTAGTGCTCGAGTATTCGACACCCCGAGGCAACGCCCTGGACCTGGCCGAAGAGGCGAACCTCGCCGCGATCCGCGCATCGCTGTAGAGAACTCGCCCGACCAATGGGCCAGAGGGTAAGGGAGGTGGATGCGCCAACCTGGCCTGAACGCGACAATTCTTGGCATGGGGCTGTTCTGGTTTACCCCCAGCTGCCAGATCGCTACTCCGCAGACCAGCTTGCTTAGCCTTTCGGGAATCAGTCCAAAGGAGCTGAGCGGCGGGGATGAATTGGAGATTGACGGCAGCGGTTTTCCGGAGGGCAAACCCGCACGAGTCGCCTTTCGTGGCGATCTGTTCCGCCCAGGTAACCAGGTGGATCGGGATGTCGAGATCGTGGCGCGCACCACTACGAGCTCCGCTCGCTCTCTGGCAGTGACGATGACAGAGGAGCTGCGTGGTGCATTCACCGGCAAGGGAGAGCACGCCAAACACACCACCTTCCGCGGCAACCTCGAGATCTCCTTCTCGCCAAAGAAGGCTGGAGCTCCGCCCATCGTAGGCACGCTCGCCGATGTCGTTCTCGACATCGAGGCACCGCTCGTGTCCGAAGCGCTGCAGAGTCAGCGCGAACAAGACGCCGAGGCGGCCTTGCGTTTCCTCGGCCTCACGCTGCATGGCACCGACATCGGACAGTGTTGTTTCGTCGCGTCTGCGGACGGACGAACGCGAGCGATCGGGATCACTACCGGCGACCGTCTTGTTGACCTCGACGGCGTGACCGTTCGGTCCCCAACCGATCTCGTCCCGTCCGGTCACCACCGTGTCGCCAGACTCAGTTACCAACGCGGGGGTAAGGGTCCGGTCATTACCCGCGATCTGGACGTCCAAGGCTATCGCTCGGCGGCACCACGCGAACTAGGTCCTGCCCTTGGATTGGTCGGCTTCTTTGCGTCCTGTCTGCTGCTTGCGAAGACGCGCATCAGCAGGCCGCTCCAATGGCTCACTTGGTGGCTTGCGGTTCGTCTCCGTGACGCCCAGACCACGACACAACGTGCGCTAAGTCCGAGAAGTCTGCGGCGCGGTTGGATCGCGGCGAGCCAAGCCGCATCCACAAACACTGAAGGGTGGAGGGTGCTCTCGATTGTCTCCCTCGTCGCAATGTCGGCGCTCGGGACGCTCGCGGGGCTGCGTATCGACTGGGCATCCGCCGAGCTGGATCTACCGCTCTGGCTCGTCATGCAGTCCGTGAGCGTCATTTGGTCGGCAATGCTAGCGCGAGTGGGAGACCGATCGCACCGTACGTTGCCTGCACTCTCGGCCGCGCTGATGACGACTCTCTATCAGCTTCCGTTGTTGGCACTCACGAGTGTTGTCGTATTGCTCACGCGCAGCGTCCGCCTCTGGGACATCGCGCAGGCACAGGGAGCGTCCGCTCTCGGGGCCTATGCGCTCACCAGTCTGCCGCTGCTGCTGCTCACGACGCTTTGCATCCTGGCATTAGTCCCTGACGTTTCCGCAGTGGAACATGAACCGGAGTCCGACTCGCGATGGCTGCAGCGCATGCATCGCGTGAGCCATGTCCTCGCAGGCACGTTTCATCTCTGGTCCGCCGCACTCCTCATCAGTCTGCTCGCATTCGGTGGTTTTCGCGTCCCGATACTCGACGAGACACGACAAGCGACGAGCCACGCGTGGCAGCTGCTCGGGGTCGCACTCTGGTTCTTGCGAGCCGCATTGGTCGTGTTAGCCGTGGTCGGGCTACGCTGGGTCACGGGGCATTTGTCACTCCGCGACGCACTGCCGCTCATGGTGCGGTACGGCCTGGTCTTGAGTGTGCTCGGAGCCGTGGGCGCACTAGGTTGGTCCTACGCCGTGCATCGATTCGCCCTCGGCTGGTTGGAGAGCATCGCCGGGTGGGTTCTATTCGCAATCCTCGCCGTCTCACTAGGCTATGTCGTCGAGCGCGCCATACG
>JBLNFG010000126.1:0-3583 GCA_050263495.1 Myxococcales bacterium
GGTGTGAAGAATGTTCAAGCGAAGCTGATCAGCCCGAATACGCCGAATGTCGACGGAAATGGCGATGTCGTATTCATCTGCGATGTACTGCATCACGTCACTGACCGTCCCGGTTGGCTGAAGAGCATCGCAGCCGCGATGAAGCCAGACGCCCGCCTAGCATTGATCGAGTTCAAACAGGGCAAGCTCCCAGAGGGGCCACCCGAGAGCATGAAGATTTCGCGCACGGAACTCGTATCTCTGGTCACAGGCGCGGGGCTCACGCTCAAGAGAGAGCATGAGGATCTGCTTCCCTACCAGGTGTTTCTCGAGTTCCAGAAGCAGTGAGTAGGAATTGCTGACGCGCAGGCAAGCGATGGCAGATCTAGAGCGCATCTCTCGCACGAGGAAGTGGGCGCACGGAAAGTTGTTGGCGTACAAGTCAGCGGTCTACGAGGCGTTCCTAAAATGGAGCAGGCGACCTTTGCGGACGGGGCATTATCGAAGAAGAGCAAGGAGCTCATTGCGGTCGGCATTGCTGTTGCGACCAACTGTGAGTCCTGCATGCAATGGCACATTGAACAAGCGACGGCTTCTAAAGTACGGTTCCACGCAGCATCAGGTAGGCCACATTGAAGTAGATCAGCAAACCAGATACGTCGACCATCGTGGCAACGAACGGAGCAGAGGCGCTTGCCGGATCGAAGCCGAGCTTTCGAATGAGGAACGGTAGCGTGGCTCCCGAAAGCGCCCCCCAGGTGACGACCCCGAGCAAGCTAAATGACACGGTTAGCGCAACCAGGACATAGTGCGTGCCGTACGTGTGGAACAGCGCTTGCCAAACCAGAATGCGCACGAAGCCAATCGTTGCAAGGATGGCGCCAAGGGCAAAACCGGCAAACAGTTCTTTTCGAATGACGCGCCAGAAGTCGCGGATCTTTACCTCGCCCAGGGCCATCGCACGTATGATCAATGTCGTCGCCTGCGACCCCGAATTGCCCCCACTCGAAATGATGAGCGGGACGAAAAGCGCCAGAACCACCGCTTTGGCAATCTCGCCTTCGAAATGTCCCATGGCGCTGGCCGTAAGCATCTCACCCACGAACAACGCCGAAAGCCATCCCGCGCGTTTTCGCACCATACCGAAGAGGCTCGTTTGCATGTAGGGTGCGGACAGGGCTTCCATGCCGCCCAATTTGTGGATGTCCTCGGTAGCTTCGTGCTGAACCACGCCGACGATATCGTCGATGGTGACGATCCCCTGCATTTGACCAGCTTCGTTGACTACTGGCACTGCGGCAAGCCGATACCGAGCGATGATGCGTGCAACCGCCTCTTGATCCATCGTTTCTGGAACGGTAACAACGTTGCTGCGCATCACTTCAGAAATCCGGCTGTCGCCTGCCGAAGTGAACAGATGGCGCAGTGACACGACCCCACAAAGATGCTGATCATGCTCGAGGACATAGGCATAGGTCAACGTCTCGAGCTTGCTCTCGGCCTGCCGACGCAGATACCGGATGGCTTCGTCCACCAACATGTCAGGGCGCAAACGCGCATAGCGCGGACTCATCAGTCCACCGGCGTGGTCTTCCTCATAGGCGAGCAGCGCAACCACTTCACGGCGGGTGGGCTCATCCAGGAGCAGAAGTAGGCCGTCCCGCTCAGCGCCGTCGAACGTCTGAACCACATCGGCGGCGTGGTCGGGTGCGAGCAGACGGATCCACAGACGACGCTCGACGTCTCGCATCGAGCGCAACAATGCACCCTGATCGAGGGAGCTGAGACCAAGAAAAAACTGATCAGCCTCTTCCGATTCGAGTTGGCGAAACCCCTCGTGTCGCTCGTCCACGGACAGCAGTGGCCAGATATCAATCAGTTCAGCAGCAGCGAGTCTGTCATTGTCCACGGTTTTTCTTCCGAGAGGGCTTGCAGTCTGCGACATCCTAACACTCAACCGTCGTGACATGGGTGTTTGATGCCGTCGCTGTTTGCCAAGTGCCGTCGCAAGCGCCGTCGCTGTCGCAGGTGCCGCGGCCGTCACCGGAATCGTCGTCGGATCGCACTCCGAATTGACGCGCGGTAGCCATGGGTTTGCGCTCGGATCGCAAGGCAATGACGCCAACTAGTACGCAGTTGACTCATACACGACGCTGGTGGCGGCCCATCTGCAACATGATAATCTACTCGACATGCGAGCCCTGCAGCTTCTCCCGTTCGTATCGCTCCTTTTGCTCAACGTTCCTTTGGCGTGTGATCCCGGCTCGAGCGTTGATAGCGCGAGTGCAGGCGGCAGCAACGGCGTGCCTTCGACGTCCAGCAAACCGCGGAACCCGCTCTGGGACACGCCCTCCGAACCACCGGGAACGGTGGACATGACTCCGCCTCTTGCCGGCGAGCTAGACGTCCTCGAACAGAACCGCGCTCTTGGTCGAGGCATCAATCTCGGCAACGCCTTGGATGCTCCACGCGAAGGGCTGTGGGGAGTCACACTGCACCAGTACATGTTCCAGGTGATCAAGGATGCCGGGTTCGATTCGATCCGGTTGCCGGTCAAGTGGAGCGCGTATGCAGATGAGGAAGCCCCTTATACGATCGATCCCAAGATCTTCGACCGAGTGGACTGGGCGGTGGCACACGCGCTGACGCGTGGCCTACGGATCGTGGTCGATATTCACCACTACGGGAACACCGACGAAGAGGGGATCTACGACCAGCCCGAGAAGCACCACGAGCGCTTCCTGGCCATGTGGAAGCAGATCGCCGAGCACTACAAGGACTACCCGAAGGAGCTTTACCTCGAGGTACTGAACGAGCCGCGGCAGAAGCTCGAACCACTTTGGAACGAGTACATGCTCGAGGCCGTCAAGGTGATTCGAGAAAGCAACCCCGGCCGCACCTTGGTGGTGGGTGGGATTTGGTGGAACAAGTGGGACGCATTGCCAAGGGTCGAGTGGCCCGAGAGCGATCAGAACATCATCGCGACCTTCCACTACTACAACCCCTACTGCTTCACGCTTCAAGACGGACAGAACTGGGAGCCTGCATGCGTGATCCCGAGCGATACGAAGCGCAAGCCCAAGCCTGGGGAAGCAAGCTGGCCGTTGATCTATCCGGACAGCCCCGCGGGCAGCGATGCCGAGCAGCGCGCAAGACTCGAGCAAGACATGGCGAAGGCTGCGGACTGGTCTAAGACCGCCAACCGACCTCTGTACATGGGCGAGTTCGGTGTCAGCCAAGGCGCTGATGACGCGGCACGCGCCGACTACACCGCCGCGCTGGCAAAGGCAGCCTCCGACAACGGCATCAGCTGGGCCTACTGGGAGTTCTCGTCGAGCATGGGGATCTGGTCAGCCGCAAAAATGGAGTGGGAAGCTCCGATGCTCGCGGCGCTATTTCCGAAAGGTGGTTCGTCCACTGACACCGACAATCCACCCAGCACTGGCATGGGTGGCACATCATCGAAGTCCACACTCAATGGTGGCACCGCAGGCGCTGTAGCAGCCGGAGGCACTGGCGGAATGTAGTCTAGCGGCGCGATTCGATCGAGACACGGTGCCAGACCAGCCCATCCTCGAAGGATCGCGCCACTCATCGCCTCAAC
>JBLNFG010000127.1:0-10194 GCA_050263495.1 Myxococcales bacterium
CGTTCAGCCGGAAGAATAGATCCTCACGGAATGTCCCCTCTTCGATTGCCCGCTGCAGATTGGCATTCGTCGCACTGATGACGCGAACGTCGACCTTGCGCGTGTGATTGCTGCCCAGACGTTGCAGTTCACCGGTCTGCAATACACGCAACAGTTTCATCTGCGCGTTGGTCGACAGGTTCCCCACCTCGTCGAGGAATAGCGTTCCGCCATCTGCCTCTTCGAATCGCCCAATTCGGGTCTTGGTTGCACCCGTGAATGCGCCGGCTTCTGCGCCGAACAGTTCCGCGTCGATGAGGTTGTCGTGTAACCCACCAGAGTTCACGCGAACGAAGGGTTTGCCTTTGCGTCGGCTATTGGCTTGCACGATTTCTGCAAGCCGTTCCTTGCCTGACCCATTCGGTCCGGTGATGAGGACAGACACATTGGATTGTGCAACCTTTACGGCCAGAGACACCACGTCGTGCATTTGCTGGCTCTCATAAACCAAGCCGCAGAGGTCATGACGGCTTTGAACCTCACGTCGCCCTCGCGCCCCCTGCCACGCCAAGCGCAGGTTCTCTTGCTGCAATTGTCGGAGGCTCAGCAGGTTCTTGACCGTAGCGACCAATTTGTCGTCGTTCCACGGTTTGGCCACATAATCGTTTGCTCCTTCCTTGATCAGCGCGACGGCCATCTCGAGCGAGGTGTACGCCGTGATGAGAACGATGGGCAGGTCAGGATCCAGTTTGCGGATGGCACGCATCAGCTCCGCGCCTTCTACTCCCGAGGTTGTGTCACGCCGAAAGTTCATGTCCTGAACGACGACGCCAATATTCTCGTTCGCGACAATCTGCAGCGCCTGCTCCGGGGAGCTGGCCAGCGCTACCGGTATTTCATTAATATCGAACAAAACCTCGAGGGCCGTGCGCACCGAAGCCTGATCATCGACGACGAGTACCTTGAGCATGACTTTCTTGTTTCTGGGCGGGGTCGCCCCAGCCTCTTGCCGTATCATGGTCGCAAACGCAAGGCCCTGGCTCAAGCGGGCTGTGTCGTCAGCAGAAAAGAATAGCCAAACGAGCTGTATAGGCACCCTCACATGCACCAATCGTCGATGAATTCAGCAGGCCTGGCCGGCTTCTCCCGGGCACTTGGAAGCGGCAGCATCGCGACCGAGGCCAGCGCCTGGACCGCGGTGGGTCTCTTGAGCGCAATAGCGGTGATCCTCCTCGTATTGCTCTATCGCCACACACGATTTTTGGCAGCGCTTCGGGAGGAAATCAACCAGCTTGCATCCAAAGAGAGTGGAGGCGAGGAACTGATAGCCGAGCCTGACGTGACACACGCCATGTTGCGACTAAAGCAACAACTTGAGGCCCGCCAGCGTTCCGCCCAGCAGAGTGAACAGCTGCTCCACACGCTCATCGACGAGGCACCGATGGCCATCTTGCTCTTGGAGGACGCGGGAGAGATCGAGTACGTCAACGAATCCGCACGCGAGCTTTTCTTCGAAGGCAAGAACGTACTTCGCGAGAACTTTCTTTCGCTGCTCGGTGACGCTCCGGCTTCCCTGCGGGACGCGGTCTTGGACGTTCAAGACCGACTGTTTACCGTCGACGTGGGGAGTGAGTCTGAGTCGTACCACCTAGCAAAGCGCCACTTTGTGCTGCACGGCCGTACGCACACCCTGCTCATGGTGAAGCACCTCACTCGCGAGCTGCGGCAGCGCGAGGTCGACGTGTGGAAGAAGTTGATCCGCGTTCTTTCGCACGAGCTGAACAACTCGCTTGCCCCGATTACCTCTCTCGTGCACTCGGCGCGAGTGATGACCAGCACGGCAAAGTCAGAAAAACTCGAACGGGTGTTTGCAACGATCGAGGAACGAGCCAAACATCTACAGGACTTCGTTGAGAGCTATGCGAAATTCGCGAGGCTTCCGAATCCGAAACGCGAACATGTGAATCTTGGCGACTTTCTTCGTCATGTCGGCTCACTCGTTCCAGAGGCTCAGATCGCGTCGCCGCCCGTAGTGACGGCGTATTTCGACCGTTCGCAGCTGGAACAGGTCATCATCAATCTGCTCAAGAACGCCAAGGAGTCTGGAAGTCCGAGCGACGCCATTTCCCTCGAGGTCGCCGCGGCCAAAGACGGAGCGACAACCTTCCGCGTGGCGGATCGCGGCTGCGGAATGAGTGAGCAAGTTCTCGCGAACGCAATGCTGCCGTTCTACTCGACCAAGGAGCGCGGCTCGGGTCTGGGCCTCGCGCTCTGCCGCGAAGTAATCGAGGCGCACGGCGGGGTGATTCGATTAGAGAATCGCGATGGCGGCGGGCTCATGGTCACGTGCACCCTACCAGGCTTCGAGCGTCGCGATGTTACAGCGTCCGCTAAGCTGACGCTCTCTCGGCTGTAGTACCCCGATTCTTCTGAGCCGTGCGGTACTAGCAATTCGCGGAGCGACTTGGGATTGGACGCATACCCAAAGAAACCGAGACTAGTCGCGAAGCGTCGCATAGCGGCGGCTTCGAAGGACCTACTTTGGGATGGAATCGCGCTACCTGGGGCTGGGTGCTCAAAAGCTGGCGATGACCTGTATGCCCCGATGGCTTTGCCCAACCCACGGCAAAACCGTCGGCAATACGGAAGCCGCACGCGACGAGTTGTCGCGTAAGGAATCGTCGCGAAAGGCGAGCCCCACCGCACGTCCGATGCCGGCGCCCAGCATTGCACCAGATACGATGTCAGAGGCCCAGTGGTGGTCGCCTAGCCACATGCCTGTGGCTACGCCACCTGCAGCGGCAATCGAAACATATCCCAGCCACGAGCCCGATGTAGCGGTGGTCAGAGCGGTTGCAGCTGCAACCATGGTCGCAGTGTGCCCGCTCGGCCATGCGCTGCCGTCTTTCCAAGAGAACCAGTGAAAATCGCGGGCAAACTCTGGGTGGTCCAGTCGTGTCGGTGCGCGCGGGTCGAGTCCAGCATTGGGCCATCCGCGTCCAGCGGTCCACTTAAGCGCAACCACGAGCGCGATCGTCGCCCCCATGGCTTGAAGCATCGCAGAAGTAGGCCGCACGAGTTCGCAGCTTGATGTGGCGTACCCAACGACGTCGGTCCCCACCAGGAGAATTGGAAGTAGAAACGGTGTCCACACACTTACCGGTTCCAGGTTTGGTTCTCCGCCAAGGTCACGTTGGGCAAGCAAGCGGAGCGAGTGATCGACGCCTGTTGGGACCATGCTCAGTGGCGCGGCAATCGCCCCCACAGTGAGCACCGCAGAGAGCGGCGTTATCGCATGGTGGGCGGAGGACCCGAGACGCGACCATGGTGCCATCTGCTCACAGGCCTGCGCATTGTTGCCGAACGTGACCACTGCCAAGCCCACTGCGAGTACCGCCGCGGACGCACAATTCTGCCTGAAAGTCAGCAGATCCCGAGACGCGAATGGTGACCCGTGGCAAATCACGCCGTCCTTTTACCACGACCGCGCCGCGGCGCGCGGATTGCTGAGGTCATTGCCCACTCCGCGCCGTGTCCCGGACGAGCGGGTCCGGCTTCAGCCAAAATTCTGCACCGTTTCCAGTTGCGGAGCCACTTGCTGATGGGGGTAGATTAGGAGGTCGAAGGAAGCCAAATGAGCCACGAATCCGGTTTCAGCACAGGGTTGCCCAAACTCGATCGAGTGCTGCATGGTATCGAACCGGGAGACAACATTGTTTTGCAGGTTGAGTCGGTGCAAGACTACCTGCCGTTTGTGCAGCCGTTCGTGCGTGGCATCACTGGGCGAGGTAATACCATCGTCTACTTTCGATTTGCCGGGCACGCGTCCCTACTTGAGCGTGGCGAGCACGTTCGGGTCTATGAGTTGCATCCTTCGGACGGCTTCGAGACTTTCATCTCGGAGATCTTCGATGTGATCGAACAGTGCGGCAAGGGGGCTCACTATGTTTTCGATTGCCTGTCGGATCTAGAAGTCGATTGGTACAGCGATCGGATGCTGGCGAATTTCTTCCTGCTCACCTGTCCCTATCTGTTCGATTACGAGACAGTCACGTACTTCGCCTTGCTACGTAACCGCCACACAGCGCTCGCCGTTGACGCGATTCACAACACGGCACAGGTGGTACTGGACGTGTATTCGCATCTCGGGGCGTTATACGTGCAGCCGAGAAAGGTCTTGAATCGCCTGTCGCAGACCATGTACATGTTGCATGCATGGGAAGGGGACGACTTTCGGCCAGTCATAAAGAGCCCCATGATGTCAGATATTCTGGCTTCCACACGGAGACACTGGCTCGACTTCGCCGCTTCTCGTCAAGACTACTGGACGCGTACGTTCGAGGCCGCGGAAGTTTTAAGCAAGACCAGTCCGGACGCGGTTCCGCTGCGGCTTGAGGTCACTCGTCGCCTTTGCCGCATGTTGCTCTCACGCGATGGTCAGGTGCTCAAGCTTGCCGAGCGGTATTTCGACCTCGAGGCGCTTCTCGAGATCGGGCGGCGCTTAATCGGTACGGGAATGGTTGGAGGCAAGTCGGTGGGAATGCTGCTGGCTAGACAAATTCTGCTGCAATCCGATCCGCGTTGGCAAAGCCTGTTCGAATCTCACGACTCTTTCTTCATCGGCTCAGACGTCTTCTATCACTATCTAATAAAGAATCGCTGTTGGTGGCTGCGTCGAAAGCTGCAGCACGATACCTCGGGAGAATTCGAACAAGCAGCGCTCGTTCGTGAGCGGATGCTTGCCGGTGACTTTGCTCCGGAGATCGTGGCGCGATTTCGTGAGATGCTCGACTACTTTGGGCAGAGCCCGATCATCGTTCGCTCGAGTAGTCTGCTCGAGGACGCTTACGGTAATGCCTTCTCCGGTAAATACGAGAGCGTGTTTTGTGCGAATCAAGGCCCACCTGAGCGAAGACTCGAGGAGTTCTTGAGCGCAGTTCGCACCGTGTACGCGAGCACCATGCAAGAAGAGGCGCTCAGGTACCGTGCCCATTTCGGTATTCTCGATCGAGATGAGCAGATGGCTCTCCTAGTGCAGCGTGTCTCCGGGAGCTATCACGGGCAATGGTACTTCCCTGACATGGGTGGTGTCGGGTACTCATTCAACCCATTCGTGTGGAGTAGCGACATCGACCCTTGCGCCGGCATGATGCGTCTCGTCTTCGGCCTTGGAACGCGCGCCGTGGATCGTCACGATGATGACTACACGCGCATCGTTGCCCTCAATGCTCCAAGTCGACGACCCGATACTTGCCAAGGGGACGCGCGGCGGTATTCGCAGCGCAATGTGGATCTACTCGATTTGGCCGGTAACGGCTTATCGACGCAACGATTTGAAGAGGTGGTGCAGCGTGCTCCAGAGCTCGCCCTGGGTATCTTTGCTTCCACCGATCAAGCGCTCTCCCAGTATGTGCGCGAGCGCGGTCTGAAGGGCGTATTCACCCGTGTCATCACCTTCGACGGGCTACTCTCGGAGACGCGATTCGTTGAGGACATGCGAAGCATGCTCAGTACTCTGGAGCGCGCGTATGAACACCCGGTAGACATCGAATTCGCGGTCAACTTCGTTAGTGCTGGCGAATACCGGATTCACCTGCTGCAGTGTCGACCATTTCAGGTGAGGGGCGACATGAGACGGATCCACATGCCTGAGGGCACCAGCGCGGAACGTACACTGTTCGAGACGAGCGGTCCGGTTATTGGCAACAGCATGGCGACCGGAGTCGACGCGCTCATCTACATTGTGCCCCGCGCGTATGGTCGACTTCCCATCGCGGCTCGGTATACCGTTGCTCGTCTGGTGGGGCGCGTTGCTCGCTCCAAACTGCCTGCGCGTCGGGACAAGCCAGTGCTCCTGCTGCTCGGGCCGGGGCGTTGGGCCACGACGACGCCGGCGCTCGGCGTTCCTGTTTCATTCTCCGAGATCAGCGACGCGAGTGTCGTTTGCGAGATTGCCGAAATGCACGAGGACCTAATCCCGGACATATCGCTCGGGACTCACTTCTTCAATGACCTGGTCGAGATGGACATGCTCTATCTGGCGATACGGCCCAACGACGCCAAAAGCAGAGTCAACGAGGACGTCGTATTCCGAGTTCCGAATGCACTAAGTTCTCTGGTTGCGGACGCGCAAGAGTGGAGCTCTGTTGTTCATGTTGTCTTGCAGCCGGACGTTGAACGAGTCTTCGGTGGGAGGATGGCGCTTCACGTTGACGCGCTGACGCAGCGAGGGGTGCTCCATGTGAGGGAAGCGGGTCAGGAGTCACCGTCGATAAGGCCGTAAGCTTGCTTGACCAGTTGTGTCCGGAACGGAACGTCGCCTCGAACCCACCGCCTGATCGCTCAGGATATCTTCTCGGGCGGCTTCACGCGCAAGCAGTGAGTCGAGTCCACCCAAATTTCGAGAATGGGCGGATCTCTCGGGCATGAGGATCGGCCGTGTGCTAATAATCGGCCCGCACGACCGTAGGCGTGCCGAGTTCAGTTCCGATGCTCAAGAAATACTGGCTGAAACAGGGCAAACTCGTCGACGAAGGGGAGGCGGATGCACCGGTGTGGGTGTACGTCGATCCTACCGATGCGGAACGGCGACAGCTAGTGGACGAGTTTGGCCTGGATGAGCACACGCTCGTGTCTGCGCTCGACCCGGATGAGTTAGCGCGACTAGAGTTCGAGCCTGACCACGTGGCACTAATCTACAAGCGACCCTCGAGTTACCAAGAAGAAGGGCGCTTCATGTTTCGGGTGGCTTCGACGGGGCTATTTCTGTTCAAGGAACGCTTGGTACTGGTGCAGGCCAAGGAACCACCGAGTTTCGATGGCAAGATGTTCTCGCGCATCACGTCACTCAGAAGCCTGGTCCTTCGTCTCATCTCGCGTGCAGTGTCCCACTACTGGGAGCATTTGAAGGTGATCAACGTGGCGACCGACGAACTCGAAGCCAAGGTCAATGCTTCGCTCGAGAATCGCTACCTCATCTACATGTTCGTGCTGCAGAAAAGCCTGGTCTATTACCAAAGCTCGATCAGTTCGAACAGCGGTCTGATCGAGAAGCTGCGCAACAATGCCGTACGGCTCGAGTTCGGGGCGGACGGGCCAGAGCTGCTCGAAGACCTCAGCATCGAGAATGCCCAGTGCTACAAGCAAGCCGAAATCTACTCAAGCATTCTCGCTGGCCTCATGGACGCGCGAGCCTCGATTGTCAGCAACAATCTTAACGTGCTGATGAAGAACCTGAACATGGTGACCATCGCGATCATGGTTCCCACGTTCGTGGTGAGTGCCTTTAGTATGAACGTACCGGTACCGATGTCGCAGTACCCATGGTCATTCTGGCTTATCTTAGGGATGGCTGCGATTTCGGCTGCCGGTTGGATCGTGCTGTGGAAGCGCGTGCGCTGGCTTTGATTTGCAGCTGACGGGGAGTACTCTCGAGTGCCGGGCGCTTGACGTGTTGGCGGCGCAGCAGGGCTTGTTCATACCGCGGAATCGGGCGCTCGAGAGAACTGTTGCGAAGGAAACCGTTGGTCGAGCAGCGCACGATCGTTCAGGGTCGGATGT
Organism: Myxococcales bacterium; assembly: GCA_050263495.1. Lineage (GTDB taxonomy): Bacteria > Myxococcota_A > Polyangia > Polyangiales > Polyangiaceae > FEN-1139. The sequence goes on from JBLNFG010000127.1 coordinate 7,540, forward strand.
AGCGAGAGCGCGTTGGTGCCGAGGATCTTGCTGATGGAAGCCGGAGGGATGGGCAGATCTCGGATCCAACCGATGCAGTCTTTCTGAGATAGCCAGGGGGAATCGCTGCCAAATACGATTCTATCATGCGAGTGGCGGCTGAAAATGCGCACGAGTTGTGCGACGGGCAGTTGGTGCAGATAAGACGTGTCCAGGTAGATGTCGCGACCAACGAGGTACTTCTCGACGTCATCCCACGCCTGCCATCCGCCGAGGTGTGCTGCGACCATGATCAGCCCTTCGACATTCGAATGCACGCGCGCCAAACGCTCGGGGGAAGCATGGTCGTTGCCGGGAAACGCGATGTCGAATCCGGCATGAAAGAGTACGAACAAGCCGAGTTGGGCTGCTCGTCGGTAAATCGGCAATAGCTCTTCTTGGTCTACAACGAACTGCTGGTACTGCGGGTGAAGCTTGATCCCGGGGAGCCCAGCTTCCGCGATAGCATCGAGTTCGGCTTCCCAATTAGGTGAACGCGGATGGACCGAGCCGAGCGGCACGATACGCTCGCTCTTGATTTGTAGCGACCAGCTCAAAATGGTTTTGGCTTGTTCCGGTCGCGTCGCGATGCTGGCCAAAAAGATCCGGTCCACTCCGGCAGCATGCATGGACGCTTGTAGTGATGAAAGGGTTCCATCGCGGGTCGGCTTCCAGTCCCCAAGGGGCTCGGAGAGCGCAGCCATGGCTTTCTCGGCGAGGAAGTCAGGGAAGGCGTGGGTATGTACATCAATGATCATGGGCAAACGTGCTCGCCAACTGGATAAAGAGGATACGGCTCGCCTCGCGTTACTCAACGGACTCGGTGCAGAGTTGATCGGCAATGTAGCTCAATTGTCCGAGGCGCACCCCAGCTCGACCCCTGGCGAGCGCCGCCGCGGGAGTGGACGTGAGGCTGGCATAGTAGGCTTCCATCGTACCAATATTGCGTTTAAGGACATCCTTGGTCACGACCCTCAGGTCGAATCGACTCGTTGGTAAATACCCTCCGCTCTCAAGGAATAGCACGCTGGCGTAGCGGCCCCACGAGCAGATAATGTCGTCGTCGCGCACGAATGCGCACCAGCGCTTGAACAACTCGGCCAAGTTGCCGCCGGTTCGGAGTTGCTCGGCGTCGAGCTCAAGGTGCGACGGTGTGCTGGGTGAGAGCGGGTTTTTAGGCGCGACGAAGCACTCGAACCCCTCTCGAGTCGATGGACGGTAGGCCACCCATTGCACGAGTTCGTCTGGATACGCCGCACGGCTCGTGAGGTCGCGGCAGGGCCAAGCATTGGCTTCTCCACCAACGCAAACTATCCGGTCGCGATTCTGCAGCAGAAGCGACGGAACCAGTGATTGCTTGGACCTTACTCGGCGCTGGTGCCGGCTGCGTGGGGTGCCACGCTGGTCCCTGCAGCGTAACTGCGTGTCTATCATCTTGCGGAAGGGGGTAAGCAGACTCTGGTACCGCTCAACGCCGCCTTCAATTGCGCCGAGCACGTACATTAGCGCCTCGATGGTTGACACGGACATCGCATTCGGTTCGCGTCGGATGCGGTATTCGCTCGGCCGAGCTGGGTAGAAGGCGATACGAGGCAGGTTAGCCAGAACCGGATTCTGCTTTACCATCTTCTTGGTGTTGGCCCAGGTGCCATCGACCACCACCAGCGTGAGTGGTTCTTTGCCCGCCAGATCATTCACGTCGGTCGCTCCCTCACCAGGATACAAGAGGACAGCGGGGCGGTTCGGATCGGAAAGCAGCAGCGACAACTCTGCCGAGTTCTGCCAGTCGAAGCCCACTAGGAGGCGCGAGTTCGGTAGACAGAGACTCGCCATCCGCGCGGTGCCAATCGCCATGTCGCGTTCACGTGGATGCTGCAGTAAGACCACTCTCGTCTGAGTTTCGATGCGGCTCAGTGCTGCACAGTAGCAGACGCTCTTCGGGCGCCGACAGCGGAGGCAAACGTCGCGCGGAACGAAGTCCGTCTCTTGCGGGTCACTAGACGTCACCACGGATTGATCCATCGAGAGCTCAGGCGGCCGTTGCCCGCGGTCGAGAGGCGATAGGCGCCGCGTGTACGGGCGGAATGGACTGTAAGTAATTGCGTCATGGAAGCGCCCTCGATTCGGGGGGCAGGTCCCCGAGTCTGCTCGAAAGCGACAAGACTGCAACTGGCGGGCGATTCGGCAGCACCAATGCCGCGCTTTGAGCCTGCGACCGTTTCAGAATCAAGTGCGCGGATGACCATACCGCGTAGCGAGCCTCGACATCGCACGCAATCAAATATCAGACGCTCAGTAACTGGCGTCGCTGCACCACACGCCTGCACCCTGCGGGGTGGAAACGGCTTGACGAGGCGATAAGTTTTGGTTCGCTCGACGTATGCATCGTGCCCCTAACCCCGTCCATGCAGGCGTTCAGCGCAACCCATCAGCACAAGGCAAGGAACGCGATTTCTGCTGCCGGGAAGAGCACCCCGACACCACAGAGGCCCGCCCTCGATGCGCTCGCGATCACGCGGCGGTCTCCACGCTCTCCCTGGCCGTTGCTGTCTTCATCGCTTCGTTACCGCGCTCGGCACAAGCTGACGCTTACGGTATCACCCATCCGGGGCAGCACATCGACTACGTGTTCGAGCT
>JBLNFG010000128.1:0-3144 GCA_050263495.1 Myxococcales bacterium
GCCAGTTCTTGTCCAGCAAGCAAGCTAGCAGCCACGGTGAGGTAGAGATCGACGTCCTTCTTCGCGCTCTCTTCGAAGGTTGCGTCAACCAATCGGGTGCGCATACCCGCGAGCATTGCGCCAAGTTCGTTGATGAGGACCAACTGCTCGTTTTGCGTCAGCAGGGTATCGAAGGTGCGGTGGACTGCTTCCAGAATTGAGTCGGCAGAGACGTACACCGGGAGATCCGCCGCGTAGATGGACTTGTACCCGTAGGCAAAAGAGGGGAATTCCGTGCGTTTGGAGATCACCAAACCATTGGCACCAAGGACGGACAGCTCGTTTGCATTCAGGGCCAATGGCGATGCTTGAATCAACTCCATGCCTGAAGCTGTCTTCGGATCGTATGTCAAGGCAGCAATAGCTGGCGCAGGATACGCCGCAGTCAGTGCCGCACCGTCCATGGCGTGAGACGTTTCTATGATCTGCTGCAGGGGAGCTGGGACGTCCTCCGTCGCCGTGACCTTGAAAATGGGTCCATCGGGAATGCTCTTGGTCCCCCCCGTACCCTGGGGATCACCCGAGCCGATGTTCTGCTCCTTGGGAGCACAGCCCCAATTCGTGAACGCAGTCAGACCCGCCAGAACAACCGCATAAGATAGTAAGCGCATGTTACCTCCTGAACGAGCAATGGCCGAGCTTCCGTGATCTTATTCAGCGGCGCACCATTTCGTGCGCACTCATCGGGTCCTATTCATTTCTTGCTGTGATTCCGCGCGCTGACGAAGCAGCGCCGCCTCGGGTACCAACTGTCCATTCGGGAATTGTTGACGATGTTGGTCGAGCCAGTGCACGGCAAGCGCCGCATCGCCGCGTTCAAGCGCCGCACGCGCCTGGTCGAGCATACCGAGTTCCCGTGCAAGCTCGGGGGAAATGGGCGCGGTGCGTTGTTTGACCGCCTCCGCTGACCGTCGATTCGCGTCCAGAGCCTCCGCTGGGACGTCCACACGCGGGGTGGTTATGTCGATACTGCTCGCCGTGGTGGGAATTGTCTCTTCCGGCTGCTCCCGGCTCAATGCGTGCTTAGGGGGCTGAGCGATTCTTGCGGATGAAGCGCTTGCAGCCGCGGCGGGTGGTTCGCTCATGGCATGCTGACGTTGACCTGTGACGACTATCGCTCCCGCGACGAAACCGCCGCCAGCGATGCCGACCGCCATTCCGGAAACGAACCACTTCGCGACGATCCATGCTCCAGCAGACTTGAAGAGAGACGACCCGGCTAACGCGGTGGACTGAGCCGCGGCCTGCGCGACGCCCAAACTAGCACCACCGACCAACAGCCCCGCCGAAGCAGCGGCCTCGATTCGAGCGATGGTCCTTGCCACGGATCCGCGCGCCGGCGCACCAACGCTTTTTCCGCGGCTCAGCAACACGCTCGCAAGTTCCGAATCCGTCAATCGGGATGGTGACTTCATCATGGGTCCTCTGGCTCGTTCAGCTTGCGCCATTCGGAAACCAGTCGTTCGAAGGCGAGGCGACCGCGACGAAGACGGGAAGCTGCTGTGCCCGCCGGGATGTCCAACATGGTTGCAATCTCCGAGAGTGACATTTGTTCGAGATCATGCAGCAAGAGCACCGCACGTTGCTCCTCGGGTAATTTGCGCAGAAGCACGCCAAGCAACGAGAGCATCTCTTCTTGGTCGAGCAGTGCCTCCGGACTTGGCCGTTGATCGGTTTCATCGGCGTGTTCGGCAACCAGCTCTTCGGGCCTTCTACGCTGAGTCCGGCGCACATCACTCGCGACCCGCATCGCCACGCCGAACACGAAGGACCGCTCCTGATCAACGCCGATTTGGTCGATCTTGTTGCCGACGATCAAGAACGTCCGTTGCACACCGTCTTCAACGTCTCGGTCAGGTACGCCGAGCCTGCGTAAGGTGCGCCATACCAAATCGTGGTGATCGCGAATCAGACGCTTTAGCCGATGAATGCGCGCCGAAGCACTGCCGTCTCCGGCATCACTTGTGACAGAAGGGACTGCCGCGCACCCGGCGGATCCGGACTCGGTGCTCCCTTCGGACGCGCTAAGCTCAGGCACCAGTACGGATCTCACATTCTGGCAATGGCCGGTGCAGCCTGAACTCATCCACCCGAACGGCGTCCGAGCTCGATTGCCAGAAACCCTGCCAGGTTGCCCGTTTCATGCAACACCAGTCTGGGCTCGTAGAACACCGTACGATGGCGAATAACGGGGATCCCCGCGCCAGCCGCGAGATCGAGCGAGTAAGCCTCGGAAATCTGGAAGCGAACTCGGGCCGCCGGGCCCACGGACAACCACGCTTCCGAAACTGTGCGCGAGTGGGTGATAGGACCGCGCGCTTGTCCGGTGACTATCGCGACGCCGCCTACCACCTCGGCGCACAACCAGAGTGTCGAGCTCGCTTCGAACCGAAGCGTCTGAACGCATGCAGCCGCGTGACTCGCGCCCCACCGGTAGCGTGCCGTCGCCGCTTGAACACTCGCCGTGGCGTAAGGTGCCGCCTCCGCGCCGAGCAAAACAGAATGCGGAATGGACAACCTCGATTGATACTCGGCAAACAACCCTGCGCCGAATAGCCCGACGGGTGCAGGACCAAACGCCGCCGTGGCGCCCGCACCCAAAGTCCAACGCGATGGCGACGAAGCCGGCGTGGGGAACTGAAACGCCTTGATCGAAAGCCGAATCGAAGACGACTCAGGACGTGATGGAGGGCGTCGCGGTGCCGTTGGTTGGGCTTGCATTGGCGGTACGCGATTAGCGACAGTGGCAGCACTCGCCGCCGCAGGCGCGAAGCTGGCGCTCGTGGAACCGCCGTTGGTCGTCGATGCTTGCGTGGAATCGCCGTTGGTCGTCGGCGCTTGCGTGGAAACGCCGTTGGTCGTGTTCGTGGAATCGCCGTTGGTCGTCGGCGTTTGCGCGGAAAGCGTCGCAGAGGTTTGGCTCGCAGTGCCAACGTCTTGCAGTGGCGTCGCTGGACGCTCAGTGTCGGCAACCGTGCTCTCGGCGGACCTTGCTTGCAAGGCTACGACGAGTGCCAACGCCCCAGCAACCTCGGCACAAGTAGTGCCCACGACTTCACGCGACTCGCCCGTGGGAAGCCGGAGCGTGCCTCGAACCGCGCCATC
>JBLNFG010000129.1:0-6734 GCA_050263495.1 Myxococcales bacterium
CGGCTGGCACTGGCGAGCCAGGAATGCGTCGCGCCTTCGACTCGTTTCAGCTTCATGTCGAAGATGCGGGTAATACCGTTTGGCCCGCACAGCGACAGCTCCACGTTGCTACGTCCGGTCTTGAGCGCGTCGGCGATGGCGCCGCGAAACTCTTCCCGATGCTCTGGGATCACCCACTGATCGACGGACGCCAGCATGAGCTCTTCGAGCGGCTGTCCAAACACGCGTGCGTGGGATGGACTCAGAAGTACGGGCTTAGCCTGCGCGTCGAGCAGCGCGATCAGGTCGTCGACGTGATCCGCGATGAGTCGGCGCTGCTCGTCTGATTCTGACGGAGTAGCGCTCAGGGAATGCGCGCTGCTCGGGGCATCGTCGGGCGAGTGCCGTGTGTCGTTTGCGCGGTACCATGCGATGCCGAACGCGGTGGCACTTAGGGCTGCCCCGAGCGCATACTCTGGCCAAGTGCGCGCCAGATTGTTGTCGAAGCTCGCGAGCACACCGTGCGTCACGAGCGTGAATCCCAGTGCGGTGGATAACCAGCAAAGCGGTAGCGACGCTGCCGCGATCACGAGGATGAGCGGTCCCCAGCAGGGCGTCGCGGCGAGCGCCAATCCCGTTGAATCGAGGGCAACCTGTTGTCCGAGCAGCAACGTGACCGCGCCGAGCATGCCAACAACAAACCAGCCCTTACGAACCAAGAAGTGGCAAACGCCGTAACCGGCTGCCCCCAAGGCCATCGGCGCGATGAACTGTGGGGTCTCGAGATGCCACGCCGCACCGAGCCCGATCAGGCTGAACCCGGCCAATGCCGCGCTGAGCACGCGAGCGGATTTTGCGCGAGCGGTCGCTTCCATTGAATTGAAACGCACCGGAGCCCTCGTTGGCAGAGTACGACCTCGAACGCGCGCGACCTAAGGTCTGGCCCGGGCTGCCCTGGTTCTCCCGAAAAAATGCGGCATACCGGGTGAGGGAACGCAGAGGGCGGTCATCCGGTATGGACCGGATTCGCGAATCGGCCGGACGAAATTGCCCGATCTATGCCTGAATGAGGGTCAGAGATTGTGCATTTCGACGCAACTATCGTACCCTCGGCGGGACATGTCGGACCCTGTGCAGAGTACCTCGGAACAACCACGCTGGACCCGCCCAGATTTTCGTGAGCACTACGCGGACAAATGCGTCGTTGAGGAACGCGATGGACGCACGTGGCACTTGGGCAAAGGCGTAGGTCCTGCGGCCCACCCACTTGCTCACGCGATTCCTATGTCGCAATACGACTGCGCCGCTTGTGGCGGAATCTATCCGTATCATACGGTTGTTGCAGCGACTCATAAGCCCGGCCAAGGATACAACTCGGGGCCTTGGACCTATGAATTTCAATGCGACTCGTGCGGACGCTACAACCAAGTCGTCAAAGAAGGGTAGCCTCGCGGATCGAGGGCTCGTCGCTGACGACCTCGTGCTCGAGGCGCAGGAGGCAGCTTGTCGACGACCCTTTCGTCTCGTGCCCGCTCGGTTCTATACGCGGTAGTTAGCGAGTTTATTCGAACCGGAGAACCTGTTGGCAGCAGGACGCTGACCAAGAAGTACCGGTTCGAGCTCTCGCCAGCGACCATTCGCAACGTCCTCGCGGATCTCGAGGACATGGGTTACCTGCTGCAGCCGCACACTTCCGCGGGACGCGTTCCGACGCAGTCCGCGTTTCGTCTCTTCATTGACGCGCTGATGAAGACGCAGCAGCTCAGCCCCGAGGCAGCGGCAAAGATTGCGAGCTGGCTCGACGACGTCGCGCCGGGCCAAGACGTCTTGCGTTCGACAGGGAAATTGCTCTCCGAATTGACCGGAGTTCCCGCGATTGTCGCGCGCGTTCCGGAAAAGGATCGGACCGTGTTGCGCATTCGGTTCATCCCGACGCGTCCGCACGAGGTGCTGAGTGTCATCGTGTTCTCGGACGGCTCGGTCGAGAATCGATTCATTCAAGTTGAGCAACCGATCCAAGAGCGGGAACTGGTGCGCTTGCACGAGTTGCTCGAACGGGTCGTGGACGGCCATACCCTAAGCGAGATTCGCCAACACGTTGCGCAGGCTCGTGACGAGAACCGCGAAGAAGTGGCGCGACTCGAGAGCGCGGAACGCAAGTTGATGGACGGTCTGTTGGACTCTCGAGGGCCCAGCGCACAGATCGTGGTGGAGGGGCAATCGCGACTGTTGGAGCACCCCGAGTTGACGACGGGCGTCGAACTGCGCAGCCTGCTGAGTGCCCTCGAAGATCACGAGCGACTGGTCACGATGCTCGACCGCACGATGACGGTCAATCACGTTCAGGTATTTCTTGGCGGTGAGCTTGGAACCGAAGCCGGCGTCAGCATGTTGAGCCTAATTGCGGCACCATTTCGCTCGCGCGAAGGTGAAACGGCCGGGGCCATTGGTGTGTTGGGCCCAGCGCGCATGGATTATCCGGTGGTGGTTCCGTTGGTGGGTGCGACCGCAGACGCCGTAGGCGCGGCGCTTTCGCGCGCAGACACGAACGACACGACTCACGTCTCAACGAAGGACTCGCGGCAAGGCAAGCCGTAGAGAATTGAGTCAGAGTCAGAGCTGAGGCATACTCGCGCCAGCTAAGCCCATGGACGACTACCTGCAGCTTGCGTATATCTCGATAGGCTTGCTTGCCATCGCAGTGTTTGCGGTATTGGGCGCGCGCAGGAGCGCTCGTCGCCGGCGTCGTCGGCGGCGATAGTCTCGTCTCGCTTGCGTGCCGACCCGATGTGCGTCTCGCTTGCGTGCGCGGGTGGCAACGCTGCTGCCTTTGGGAAACCGATAGATTTTGCGGACGTAACGGGCTCGGCCTCTGGATCCAACGAGCGAAAGTGCGGATCCCCTTCCGCCTCGGGCTCGTGATACTCTTTTGGGCCTATGAGCTCATCGGTGATGCCTGATTCCGCAGTCACAACCCGCAGCGCCTTGGATCAGGCCATTGCGGCGGCGGTTCACGGTGATTCTGAGGAGGCGCTGCGGCACGCCGGCGCAATACTCGAGCAGGATCCAGCGCGCGCAGTTGCCGTGCTGGTCGTTGGCAAGTGTCTGGGAATGTTGGGGCGTCAACAGGCGGCCGTGAGCGCGCTTCGCAAAGCTGCAAAGCTTGGGGTGTTCGAGGGGTCACTGGCGCGGGCGATGGCCGCGGTCATCGAACTCGCAAAGCTTGGCGCCGATACTTCCGAAATTCGGAGCGAGCTGGCGCGTGTGTTTGCGCGCGGATCCAAGCGCCTGCTCTCCAAAGGAGCCACTCCGCCTGCACTCGTGCGGCAACGTCTGAGCGGCGTCCCCTTGCCGCGCGAGCTCAAGGGCGACGAGCTAATCGACTATGCCATCAAGCTCGTCAGCACCCAAGACGGCCTCGAGCAAGCCGACGACTCGCGGCAACTCCCGCGTCAAATGCTCTTCTCGGCGATGGACGAGGATAGTCTGCTACGAACGTTGGGGGTTTTGGATTTGGTTTGGGTCGACGCGGGAACGCCCCTGGTCGAGCAAGCAACCGCGGGCCAAGCCGCTTACGTCGTGGCACGCGGCGAGGTCGAGGTTGCGCGCATGAACGAAAGCGAGCAGCAGACCGTGTTGGCTCGGCTTGGTTCCGGCGCGATTTTCGGCGAAATGGCGCTCTTGTCGCGTGCGACACGGGCCGCCAGCGTCTTTGCGAGTCGGCCGAGTCTGATCCTCGTGGCTCGGAAGTCTGACTTGGATACCGTGGTGGAGGCGAAGCCAGAAGTCGGGGCTGTACTAGCCGATTATTGCCGCCGCCGGATGATGGACAACTTGGTGCGAACCAGTCGGATTCTAGGTGCGCTCAAGGCCAGCGATCGCCCAATCTTGATGCAGCAATTCGTTACGCGGACCTTCGAACAGGGAGAGCGCATTATCCGCCAAGGGTGCGAGGCCGAAGGGCTCCATCTGATCGCTTCGGGGGAGGTGGCGGTGATCCGAAAAGATGGAACGGAACGCACGATTCTAGCCAATCTGCACGTCGGAGAGGTGGTAGGCGAAGTCTCATTGGTGTTACGGCGACCCTCGATTGCCAGCGTCATCGCTACGGCTCCGACCGTCACTCTGCATTTGCCACGCGATCATTTCATGGGCATCGTGCATCGCTATCCCGAAATCTTGAGCCACCTGTATGAACTGGCCGTCGAGCGAGACACGATGACGACCTCGATCGTGGCCCAGGAAGCCACCGAAGCCGCCGACTACGTCTTGCTTTGACGGCGGGACTGGTACGCTCTGAGGAGCCGAGACAGGCGGAAACCGGCGGCCGTTAGCGCCCAAGTGCCGACTTTTGCTTGGCCAAGCCGACCAATCCGGAGCCGCTCTGGACAAATTTGCCGGCAAAACCAGCTGGTTGTGCCGGCAATCGCAACCCACCAGTTGCACGAGCGGGGAGCAGCCGCTAATCCCCCCGGGCCATGGCATTGCCCCGCACCCTCTATGCTGTTGTTCCCTCCCTCCTCGCCGGGTTGATGTTGGTCGCTCCAGCGACTGCACTCGCCCAGCAGAAAATCGCGGTTGTCGATACACAACGCGCGGTGATGGAGACGGAGGAGGGCATGCGCGCTCAAGCCACGCTGAAGAAGGTCTTCGACAACAAACAGCGTGAGCTCGACAAGAAGCAGGAAGACCTGCAAAAGGAGCGCGAAGACATCGAAAAGCAACGCAATGTGTTGAGCGCTGAAGCTTGGCAGAAGCGTGTTGAGGCGTGGCAGCGCGATATGGCGCAGCTCCAATCCACGTTCCTCGAATACAACAAGGAACTGCAGAAGAAGCAGGGCGAACTGACTGAGCCGATCTTTCGTCGTACCGTGGGCGTGATTCGCCGCCTGGCCACCACCGAAGGTTACGACATGGTGGTCGACAAGCAGGCGGTGCCTTACGTGCGTGGTGATCTCGATCTGACTGACAAGGTGATTCAGTTGGCCAATTCCGGGACCGCTGGCGATCCCGAGCCAAAGGCTGACGCGAAGAAGGGTGCCAAAGGCGCGGCCGTTCCGGCTAAGCCCTTAACGCCTGTCGCTCCAGTCCTACCGGCACCAGCTGCGCCTGCGCCCGCAGCTCCGAAAAAGTGAGGCGACGTCGTCCGGGCGTGGGGGCCTGGTCGTAAGCGCGACGGGCATGGCTTCATTGCCCGTCAAATGAGTCGAGCCGCTCGAACCATCGCTGGTTGAGCGGCTCGAAACGTTTGTTCGCTCGTCTAGATCAAGGGGTGAGGGCGAAGCAGTACCATCCGCCGTATCCACCGCCTGAACCCACAACGCCATCGTTGCCGGGTGGGCCGTCGAACTGTCCGGCGGTGGGCTGGTACTGACCCGGGCCACAGCCAGACTCGTCGAGTGCCGAGATCCAATGCTCCATCCCTTCGACGTTGGTTGTGGAGCCCCCCGTGTCTCCTTCACCCATGCCTGGGAAGCTCATGCCTTTGCGTGGCCAGGAGTGGCCGACGCGAGGCTTCTTCGATGTATCGGGCTCGGCGTTCGTCCAATCCGAGCACGTCGCCGTGGACTTGTAGATCTTGCCTTCCACGCCGCTTCCGGTGAGGAAATCGTGATTGTCCACATCACCGGTTCCGTCGGGATTGTGATTCGTTACACCGTTCTCGTTCGGGAAGTCGTTGACGATCGCCGAGTCCGCCCCAGTAGGACGTGTGGAGAGGAGATCTGCCTTCTTCATGGCAAAGACGCGCCCACGCCGGTCGTACCAAGGCCCTTCACCGATGCGATCGATCGCATTCTCGTAGGAGGTACTCAGGAACGCTCGCCAGGTCTTGCCGTTATTCGGCATGCTCGACTCCGCGACCTTCGTACAAATCTTGTCGGCTCCGCGAAGCCCCGCCTTGTCTCCGGTTTCGCCATTACGAAGATCCCCGCCGAAGCCCTTGTCGGTACCGGACAGCTCGATAATCGCCTTGTAGCTAATCACGAAGAAGCTGAACTTCTCAGCACTTGGGTTGCCAGTTGCGCCACCTGTCGCGGAAACCGAACCAGTTCCTCCGGTGGCCTTGGTAGTGGCCGTGCTCGCACCGCCCGCTGCTTTGGTCGTGGTCGCTGCGCTGCCGCCTGTGGCCTTGGCCGAACTCGAACTCGAGCCACCGGAGGCCTTGGTCGAGGACTTAGACGTGGCGCCGCCCGTCGCACTCGTGCGCGTCTTAGCGCTGGAGCCGCCTTCCGAAGTGCCACCTTCGTTCTGTGGTTCGTCCGTTGAGCCACTGCTGCCACCCTCTTCGACCGCTTCAGAAGTCTGCTTCTGCCCGCCCCGGCCTGCCGCGGAGGATTTGGCGCTAGTTCCGCCTTTACCCGAGCTCTTGGTGGTCGTCGTGTTTTTTTCCGCTGATGCTCCCCCGGTTGCGGAATTGGGCGCGCCGCTCGCGGCTTCTGAACTGCCGCCTTCCGCGGCGTTGTCTCCACAGGCTGTGATGTGTAAGCCGAGCGTGGCAAAGGCGATGAGTCCGAGAGCGGTTGGCAGAGACTGGATTCGCATAGTGGTTCCTCGGGCAGGCGAAAGTGTTGAGGCTCTGGGCTACGTCGCCGCTGGCCCATACCCGCGATGAAACTAGTGTTGGGACGTGCCCAGAAAGGGTCACTTGCGTGAAGTTACGCTCATCCCAATTTCATGCGCGCGCCGAAGATGTATAGCTCAGAACCAAGCGAAGTTTGCTTTCAAGTTGGGGGTGACAAAAACGCCCCCCCGCT
>JBLNFG010000130.1:0-3623 GCA_050263495.1 Myxococcales bacterium
TTAAAGGCAACCGATCGGCTAAGCCCCCCCGCAAGAGTGCGGCGTCATTCCGAGTCATCGCCGAACGGGGTGGCCTCGTCCACGGCTTCGACTTCAGGGGTGGCTCTAACGTTCGAGAGCCACCAGGCGACGCAGCTGGTGCTCAGTTTTCCGTTCCTGATGCCTCGGAAGTGCTGGGAGGGAAAACGACGATTGTGCCTCGGTCTGAATGGGTTGAGCCCAATGCCGGCCGTGTCAATGGGTGCTCGTCTTGTTGCTTGCAGGAACGCAGAAGGCGTCATCCGGCGCAACTCGCGATTGCATGCGTCGTCCATTCCGGGTTCGGCTTTCTGCCACTAATGCGAACCCTACCTACCGTTCCGGAGTTGCTAGGGTTGCACAAACTCTGACGGGTATCGAATCGCCCCGGCAACGTTAAAGGAACAGCGCCTAATGTCCGCGCATGCTGCGGAGAGGAAATCTCCAGCTCAAAAAGAGCCCACATTCGGTGCACCCAATCGCACACAGTCCCATCTCGAGCCGCCCTCAGCAGGGCAAATCGATCCAGTGAGCGAACGTGAATGGGAAGGGGTCTCACGAACTAGGTCGGGTGCAAATCCATCATCGCGTCCAATTCGGCTAGCAATATCCGGGAATTACGCGGTGATGGGGTTGACGGAAGCACGATTTCGCTTTGTTAACCGACTGTGAATGCGCCGCGTTCCCTCTTGGTGATTCCCGAGAGCCCTTGATTTGCGCTGGATACGGTTACCGAAGACCACCGAAAACTGGGAACTGCACCCAACTAGGTCCGTTCGGCGCCATCGGGAACCGGGATTTGTGCACGAGCGAAGTTGATTCGGCGACGTCTGCGTGCGTCTAGCTGCTTCCCCCTCGAGCACAGCCGCATTGTTCCTCGGCTTGACCCGCTGGAGTCACTGCCACAAGTACCAGAGGCAAGTCGGCAACGACGCCGATTACAGCCAACTGTCGCCAATTACACACACCACAACAGCCAACCGCTGGGCACCTAAATACTAGGAGGTGTCCCGGGCTTCCAGTCTGCTGCGCAGCCAGATCCTCCGGCTGCAGCGCGCGGCCTATCGCTGCGCTCCTCAAAGTAGGCCAACTACTTTTCCACTCCGCTTCGCTCGGGTTTTGGCTGCTCACAACGAATAGAAACCCGGGACACCTCCTAGGGGCCGACCACTTCTGTCCGTGCAGCAGATGCAAAATCAACACTTCTGCAATCCGCTGGAACGCGACAGCTGAAAGCTTTCACTCGAGCCACTCGCCGAGTATTGGGGCACGCCAACGCTCAAAGCACTCGAAGAACGCGGCTGTACTCGGGCGTGTCGAAAATGTCCTCTGCACGGACGAACACATCGCCCGATGCAATCAACGTCAAGTCCTGTTTCGTGACAGATCACGCGCTGAAAAACCGCACCTCGCGCTGAGAACTTCTCGTGCCGCGCGAAGTGATCACTGCTGTACCGATCACTTCGTGACAGTTTTTCGTACCGCGTGAAGTGATCATTTTGCTTGGCATTCGTTGAGTCCTGCGTATGATGGTTCCATATTCGAAGCAACTGCGTCAGAGCCAGGTTGCGGCTCATTGGGTGACGCTTATACGTTTGGTTTCAAACATCGAACATCAAGCATCGAGCATCAAGGCGCGATGCGGGAGGTGCTCTTGTCCCACGCGTCCAAGTCTGACTTCGTGTCCCCGGAGCAAACGGTGGCAGTTATCGGAATAGGCTGCATTTTGCCTGGAAATGTCAACTCACCGAGTGAACTCGAAGCCCTGTTGCTCTCGAGACGCTCCTGCGTGGTCGGGGTTCCTCCCGATAGGTGGGCAGTCGATCAGTACTCCAGTTCGAATCGTGCAGCTCCGGGTAAGCTCTATGTGACGAGGGCGGGGTTCCTAAGTCGCGATGTCCTCGAGTTTGATGCTGAACCGTTCGCGATTTCACCACGCGAAGCGGATCGACTCGACCCGCAACAGCGGTTGTTGCTGGAAACTACCTGGAACACTCTGGAAGATGCCGGAGTGCCTGTCAGCACCGTACGGGGGACACGGACGGCCGTGTTCGTTGGCGGCTTTTCGCTAGATGCGCAGTCGATCGCACAAAGTGAGGCCAATCACCATCTAGTCGATTCGCATACGGCCGCAGGTGGGTCGATGACCATGTTGTCAAATCGACTTTCTCACGTTTTCGATCTGCGTGGGCCCAGTGTCACACTCGATACAGCCTGTTCTTCGTCGCTGGTCGCCATCCACCTGGCTCGGCAGGCAATCCTGCATGAAGACTGCCCGATGGCGATCGCGGGTGGCGTTAACGTGATGTTGTCACCAAGCCCGATGCTGGCGATGTGCAAGGGCCAATTCCTTGCGCCTGACGGTCGTTCCAAGGCCTTCGACGCCGCCGCAAACGGCTATGGTCGAGGGGAAGGGGCTGCAGTAGTGTTGCTGAAGCGGCTCGATCTAGCCCTTGCCGACCATAATCGAATCTACGCCATCATTCACGCTTCCGGAGTGAACCAAGACGGGCACACGGACGGTATCTCGCTACCTAGTGGCGAAGCCCAACAGAGCCTGGCGCGCGCAGTTCTAGGTGCCTCAGGTCTCCGCTCGACCGACATTGGCTATATTGAGGCGCACGGTACAGGAACACGGGTTGGCGATCCTATCGAAGCACGGGCGCTAGGAGCCGTGTATGGCGCGGAGCGAGCGCATCCTGTCGTGGTTGGGTCGCTCAAAACAAACCTTGGACATTTGGAGGCCGCGGCGGGCGTCACGGGATTCATCAAAGCTACCCTGTCGGTCTGTCACCGCACGATTTTGCCCCAACTCGGGCCAGAAACGCTCAATCCCGACATTCCCCTCGAACAGCTGAATCTGCGCATTGCGAATGACGTGGAAGCCTTTGGGCAAGGAGCAGCCATCGCAGCCATCAACTCCTTTGGTTATGGTGGGACCAATGCCCATGTCATCGTGGGAGAGTGGCAATCGAGTGGTCCGGTGCGCAATACCGACCGACCCAAATCGCGGGCGCACGGCTGGCGCATTGCACCGATTTCCGCGATGAACACAGCAGCATTGTCCCAACTCGCGGGCACGCTTGCCAAAACCATTACTGATACAGAGTGGGAAGACCAGCTGTATTCGTTAGCTCGAATGCGCGACCACTTACCCGAGCGCGCTGCGATTGTGGCAGGAAGCGCGGAACAATTGCGTGTCGAATTAGGGAAAGTGGTAGAGGGCGTCGAATCCGAGGTCTGTATCAGGTCTCGAGCCGAGGAATCCAGCCGACTAGCGTGGGTGTTTACCGGAATGGGACCTCAATGGTGGGCGATGGGACGCGAGCTGTTGAAAGTCGAGCCGGTGTTCGCCCAGACGCTTCGCGAACTGGATGGTTTGTTCTTGCGGCTATCCGGGTGGTCGCCCCTCGATGAATTGTTGCGGGATGAACAACATTCTCGAGTCAGCGCAAACGATGTTGCGCAGATTACCAACTTCCTCATCCAGGCTGGATTGACGGAGCTACTGAGAGCTTACGGCATTCCCATGCATGCAGCTCTCGGCCACAGCGCTGGCGAGGTTGCGGCTACCCTGGCAGCAGGTTGCCTTACTAAACGAGAGG
>JBLNFG010000131.1:0-3377 GCA_050263495.1 Myxococcales bacterium
CTCATCAACGATGATGTCCCAACCACGACCACGTATCCCTCGACTTGCATCAACGTCGGGCATCTCGGCTCAGCGCTTCGTTGGCACGAACGCGGTCATCGCGCTGCTCGTCGATCTCGAGGCGACGCATGCGAGCTCCCTTGGGCGGGCTGCCAAACACCGCTGCACGACACGGCCAATGCTCTCGACTTCCATGAGAATGGGGTCGCAACCTTGTTGCGCGGTGAGTGGATACGTACGGTTAGGCGCCGGATCTCGGCGCTGCCCGTTGCTGCGACGCAGCTGCTCAACCGAACTGTCGAGCGTTCTTGATCAGATCGTAGGCCACGTTGATCTCCCGCGCTCGTTCTTCTGCAATCGAGCGCATGCTCTCCGGGAGACCCTTGGCTGCAATTCTGTCTGGATGGTTCTCGCTCATCATCTTGCGGTACGCGCGCTTGATCTCGCTCTCACTCGCCTCCGGGGGCACTCCGAGCGCTGCATAGGCGTCCTCGAGTCGCTGCTGTGTGGCAACCTCGTTATCCACGGCATGCCCCCCTGCCGCGGCTCTGAGTAGCGCTTCCAACTGAGCTACGTCGCGTTCGGCCAACCCCAGCGAACGCGCGACGCGTACGAGCATCGCGCGCTCCGCCGGGTGCACCTGCCCGTCGGCGGCCACAGCCATCAACTGGAGCTGCAGAAATAGTTGAGACAGGATGCTCCCACGAGCTGCCTGCGCAAACCGCAGAACCGCAGCGTCCAGATCAAACTCGGGGGCCTTGCCACGGCTAAACGCGGCCTTTGCGACTTCCTTCGCTTCCGGCGAGAGCTGCAAACGCACAAAGATCTGTTCAACGACCTGGATTTCCTCTCGCGTCACTACCCCGTCCGCCTTGCAGAGTGCCCCCATTGCCGCAAAGGTCGTCTCCAGGAAGTCGGCTTGCAAGCTGAGCAGTCTTCTACGCAGAGCAGCTCGCGCTAGGGAAGCAAGCGCAAAGCCCACCGCGCCACCGAGGACGAAGCCGGTAGCACCGCCGAGCCAGACACCAATGAGTGCGCAAACCGCGATGATGAGGATCATACGAAGAGAAAATCCGAAGGTTTAGGAACCAGCTCTACCACGGCTCGCCACGACGGGCTCTTGGCGAAAGCACGGCTCGGATGGACCCGGTCTTGGAGCCTTCTCAGCATGTTCACCACAGCAACGGACAACGCAAGGATAGTGGAATGACTCCAGCGGAAGGAGATGGCGAAGACCACGCTCGGCGTGATCAGGGCGTAAAAGGTCACATTGAGGCGTTGCGCAGGCGGAGGGAGAAGGCGAAGACCACGCTCGGCGTGATCGGAGCAAGGATGATCGCCGCAGCGCTACCGTTCGGGGTCGTCTAGGAAGGTGCTGGCGCCGCACGAATGGGCGCAGCAAAAGGAGCTCGCGTGTCCTGGTCCGGCCGTGCCGAGACCAACACAAGTCGCGCTGCGCTGCGGGAGCGCGGATCGCTCGCGGCGCAGATCGCTCGCGGGAGGCGCGGATCGCTCGCGAGATCTTGAAATTCCGACGTCGGCGCTGAGGGCTGCTCTCGAAGTGCGTAACGGCAGTCTAGACTCGAATCATGCTCTAGACGTGCCTTCAATGTCGGGCTGATTCCGGAGGCGTTGTGGTGTAAAACCCCCAAGATGCTCTGCGGCGGAAGGGAGTAACCACGACAAACATGACCAACGCGCCAAGTCTACGGATTGTCCAACTCGACGTACTGCGGGCAATAGCTGTGCTGCTGGTGCTTGTTCGCCATCTCGCACAAGGAAAGAACAACGACGCGCTGAACGATTTCATCACACGGGTTAGCCAAGCACCGGCAGACTGGCGACATGCTGGCGCCGTGGCGGTGGGGGCGCTCTATCGATGTGGCTGGATTGGGGTGGACATCTTCTTCGTGCTGAGCGGCTTTCTAGTATCCGGGCTCCTATTTCGCGAGATGAAGAGGACCGGCCAGATGAGGCTTGGACGCTTTCTTGTGCGACGAGGATTCAAGATCTATCCGGCCTTCTACCTCTTTCTCGCTTTGACCTTGATCGCAATTGTCTTGTTTACCGATCGAGTGTTCAACGGCCTCGCTGCTTTTTGCGAGACGACTTTCACACAAAACTACGGCCCGAATCTCTGGGGCCATACCTGGTCCCTGGCGGTCGAAGAACACTTCTATTTGCTCCTGGGACTTATCCTCGTCGTTCTTCACCGTTATGGTGCTGTCCGACTAGTGCCACAGCTGTTTCTGATCGTTGCCATTCTCGAATTGGCTCTTCGCATCATCACCAGCGTTGCGGTTCCGTCCTTTGACTTCAAGACCCACGTCTTCGCGACTCACCTCCGTATTGATGCGCTATTTTATGGCGTCGCCCTCTCGTACTATTTCCACCTAGAACCGCACCGTCTTGCCTTCGCTGAACAGCCTGGCTTCCGCCCGCTGCTGCTCGTGGCCTCCCTACTCCTGCTAGCTCCCTCGATGGTGCTGCCTCAGTCTGGTTTCTTTCCGCGAACGGTTGGGCTTACGGGGTTGTCGCTCGGCTCAACAGGCCTTCTCCTTTGGTCACTCACTGGCCCGACTAGCCGGAATCCCGTGGTGCAAGCATCTACTCGCCTGCTCGCACGAACGGGCTTCCATTCGTACTCCATCTACCTGTGGCACCTGCCAGTGCTCGTATTTGGCGTGCCACTGGCAGAGAGACTAGCTGGCAGGCTAATTCATCGACCCCTAGGTCTCGTTGGGGCGCTCACTGTGTATGTAATCGGCAGCTTGGTGGTCGGTATAGCCGCGGCGAAGGTGATAGAGATCCCATCCCTACGCCTTCGCGATCGCTGGTTCCCGTCACTTTCGGCCTAGCCAAAGACCAACGTGCACGCGCTTCGTGCTTGGCCACGAGATCCAGAGATTCCCTCGCTCGTTTCGCTCTTGCTGCCCACCACCGGCTCCGCCTTCGGCGTTGCCTTGCTCCTCCCAAATTCGTGCTCGCTAAAGCTGCGCGCGAATGGGAGGAGCGCTGGCGGCCCAGGCCGTGTACCTTCGCTCTTGGCACATGTGGCACAACTGCGTTACGTCCGCGCCGCCTTGTTCGACCAGGTAAATGCTCCCCGAAACGCGTCGAGAAGCAGGTTGCCCCGGCGTTGGCGCAGCTCTTGCGTTGGCTTGCGTTCATGACACACCGATCGGCGCGATGGGCTTGGCTGCTTTGGATGACACTCACAGGCTGTGTGGATCGCGTAGACGCACCTGCGACGTGTCCCGCGACGCAACCCGCCACCGGTGACGCGTGCACGGGAACTCAACGTTGCCTCTACGACATAACCACCAAGTCCTTGTACGAGGGGCAGTTCAATTGCGCACAACTCGAGCTGGCGTGCA
>JBLNFG010000132.1:0-23519 GCA_050263495.1 Myxococcales bacterium
CATGCCAGAAACTGACGCATCGAGCGCTGGCTCGAACCCGTAGTTCAGCGCTGCTGCGTACGGCATCGGTACCGGACCCGTTTCGTCTACCATAGCCAAAACGCAACCCCCCCTTACTCAACCAGTGTCGCGACGACCCGACACACGATGCGCATCGGATCGCGCGCCACCCGAAAGTGCGAAATCCGCTCCGGCCCCGCGGGGTACCTCACTTGAATCGGCACCTGCACGATGGGCAAGTTCGCTCGAACGGCCCGTAGAATCACCTCAGCCTCGAAGGCATAGCCAGGATCCTTGCACCCCAACGCGAGGGTTTCCTTGACAGGATATCGACGCAAGCCGCACTGGGTGTCGAGCAACCGCTGACCAGTAAACAGCGAGAGAAATCGGTTGGAAATGGTGTTCGAGAATTGGTTGGCTCTCGGCGCGCCGCTACCAGCCAAGTCGCGCACCCCGAGTATCAGTGCGTTAGCCGGCGCCGCGAGATCGACTAGGCGCAGAATCTCACTGCCGGGGTGCTGCCCGTCCGCATCTGCGGAAACCATCACAGTGAAGCCATGGCTGTGTGCCCACTCCAAGCCCGTGTGTAGTGCCGCGCCTTTCCCACGATTCTCTGGGTGACGCACACACTCGACGCCCGCGGCGCGGGCCATCCCGAGTGTGTCGTCCGTGGAACCATCGTCCACGACGAGAATCGTCGGTGTGGACTGCCGCCCAAGTGCACGACCGTGAGTATCGATCTCCGCAAGCACGCCGCCCAAGTGTCGGTGTGCTTGATAGGCGGGGACAACGATCAGTGTGGACAAGCCTGTGCAGCCTACCCCGATTGGGTGCGCCGCGCATGAGGGAACCGCTCACCCGACTAGCGACTTGCCCCGGTAAACGGCACCTTGCCGGTGAGCGATGGTTGCTGGGCGGGGAGACCATGCCGTTTCCGGCGGGGAGAGCCCTTTCGTCCCATTGCGGCTATGCTCGGGTCGTGCCACAGCCACCCGAGCTCACATCCCCTCTTTCGTTGATGGATCAAACCGCGTGGGCGCTCAGCGCGAAGAAGGCGATCCGTACTAAGCAACGCGCTCTGCGTCTGGCTTTGCCCGAACGCGCTGCAGCGGCGCGCAGCGAGCGCGTGGTGCAACGGCTACTCGCGCACGAACGAGTGACGTTGGCAAAGGGCGTTGCCTTGTTTTGGCCGATGCTCGAACGGCGTGAGATCGATCTGCGTCCCTTGGACCTTCAGCTACGAGCGCGCGGCGTCCGGATCTATTACCCCGCGATGGTGGCAAGTGCGCTCGGTGGCATCGAGACGTCATTTCGCTTAGTGAGCAACCTCGACGAACTCGCGCCGCGAGGGAAACGCTTTGCGGAACCGTCCCCCGAGGCTCCGCTCGCGGCGCGTGGTGACATCGACGTCGTTATGGTGCCGGCTCTCGCAGCTACGCCGAGCGGGCATCGGCTTGGCTACGGCGCCGGGTTTTACGACGCGACGCTGCCCGACATCTGCCCTCCGGCCTTCAGCATCGTCGTGGTCAACGATTTCCAACTCATGCTCGAACTGCCGCTCGAGACGCACGACGTTCGCTGCGACGAAGTGGTGACCGACGCGGTCTCGAAGCCGTAGAGCAGTCCAACCCCTGAGGCATCCCCTCATTTTGATTGCACAGTAAGGGCGGAAGAGCGAAAGGATTTCTTCCGACCTTCCGATCTTCCTGTGCCATCTCCTCTGCTCCGCGAAACAATCGCGCGATTTCTCGCTAGAGGTGATTCTCTCAGGTCCAACCCCCGTTCAGCGACGCGCGGGATCTCGCAAGTTCAGACGCCGCTCCTCCCGTGCGACCGCTCCACGCGGGCTCCTCCCGTGCGACCGCAGCGCCATGGCGCGAGGACGCACTTGGGAGGAGCAAGCTCCGGCTCAGCCGGAGCGGTGGTGGGCAGGAAGAAACTAGCGTTTAGTGGGAGCTTCTTCGGGCACGTTGGCCTGACACTCCGGGCAGAGCCCGTACATTTCATGGCGGTGAGAGGTGATCACGAACCCGTGCATCTCTGCAACCTTGACTTGTAGCTCCTCGATGCCCGGCTCTTCGAATTCGACGATCTTGCCGCAACTGGTGCAAATCAAGTGATCGTGGTGCGAGAGTGCCTCGCGCAACTCGTAGCGCGAGAAGCCGTCGCCGAAATGAAGTTCATTCGCGATCCCGCTCTCGGCCAGCATCTTCAGCGTGCGATACACCGTCGCGTACCCGATGCGGGGATCACGCTTCTTGACCAGGGCCAGCAGCTCTTCAATGGTGAGGTGACTCTGGGATGCAACGAAGGTATCTACGATCACCCTGCGCTGCTCGGTGGACCGTAACCCCTGCCGAACCATGTAGGCGTCCAATGTCGCAAGCAGCTCCGCGGCCTTCGACGACTGGGGACCAGTCGCGTCCGCCGGGGGTTCTCGCGATGACATGGCTCGTTTGGAGGGCATTGGAGGGATCCTTCACTGCTTCCGATGATGTTAGAACGATCTCAGGGTTAGCTGCCACCAGGGAATGTGACTCTGGCCTGAATCCCGTTCGGACCACGGGCGAAACGGCGTTCTCCGGTCTACTCCCGTGCTGTCTGCCATCGCAGCAACGCAGCCGCACCCCCTACAAACGCAAGCATGGGGGCCAATGCCAATGGCATCATGGCGAACGCCACGAGCAGCGCGCCGAGGCCGCTCGAGCCAACGGTCAGGGCCAGCCCGAGTCTTGTCTCTACTCGGCAACGGTGGGCGAGATGAAGCGCAAACGCCGCATCTCGGATGTCGTCCGTCGCGAGCTGAATCTGCCATTCGGAGGAGCCCGAACCCGCGGTGGCCAACGACACCGACACATCGGCGTTCGCTAACGCGGAGTCGTCAGCGGGGCTGCGCCCAATCACGGCCGTGACCGCACCACCGTCCGCCAAACGACGGATCTCGTCTCCGCGATCCGTCGGGAGAACCTCAGCGCGCACGTGGTCGATATCTAGGGCACGCCCAAGGGCCTCGCACGTGTCACGCGTGTCACCGGAGAGCAGAATCGGCTCGATGCCGACGTCATGCAGGTGCTGCACGGCGGCACGAGCACCCGGCCGCAAGCCATCCTGGAGCCCCAACACGCCGACGAGTTTTCCTCCGATTGCCACGAGCAAAACCGTTTGTCCCATGGCTTCGAGTCGGCCAATCTTCTCCTCCGCGAGCGCCACACTCACGTGCTCGCGGAGCATCAAGCCACGACTGCCGGCCACTAACGGTTGACCATCGGAGGCAATCGCCGTGACGCCGAGGCCCGGTCGATACGACGGTGACCGCACCGCGTCAGGTCTGAGCCCGCGTTGTCGCGCTGCCCGAAGTACGGCCGCTGCCGTCGGGTGCGCCGTCCCATTGTACGCACCCGCCGCGAGCTCGAGCACACGTTCCAAGCTGAGCGCGCCGAAAGGATCGATGCTTGCGACCTCGGGCTCACCCAGCAAGATGGTCCCTCGCGCACAAAACACCGCTGCAGTGACTCGGGATGCGTCATCAATCGCTTCGGGCGCGCGCAGGGCAATTCCGCGCCGCTGCGCGACGTGTACCGAGCGCGATACCCACCACGCACCAACCTCGGCCAGAACGACATTGGCGAACACGGCCTGACTTGCAATCGCGCTCGCGACAATCTGCCAGACCGAGAGATCAGAGGCGAACGTGAGCAGCGCACAAGCCAGTGCTGCGACTGGGGCTCCACGTTCGGCAATCAAACGGCCCATGCGCGCCGTGTTGGTGTGTAGATCCGCTCGACGCCGCTCGTCGAGGGCAAGCCGTGCCCACGAGCGATCGTTGCCCGTCCAGCTGACGACCATGCGCACGCGACCGCGCCGGATGCTTGCGCCTGCGACGACGTGTTCACCTTCGCCGCGCGCGACGGTTTCCGTTGCCATCGCCCACGGCGCCATATCCGCGCTGCCCGCTACGATCGTGCCGTCTGCTGGCACGACCTCGCCGTCGCCCACGACAATCTCCTCACCCGAGCGGAGATCGCGCGCAGAGACTCGGGTGACGTCTTCGCCCACGACCCGATTCGCTTCCACGTTGAGCGCTGCCGCGATGACGGAACGCTCTGCGTCGATGGGCGCGCGCGCCCTGCGCGTCCAGCCCAGGCTCAAGGCGCAGGTAGTGAGAATGGCTCCCGATAGATTGAGCAATTGCCCAAGCTCGGGTGGGGACAGTAGGCGCGCTACGGTGGCGAGAAGCAGCGACGCGGTTGGGCCCGCCAAGAGCACTACTGGATGCAGCGACGCGGGGTCTCGTCGCGTTGTCGCCGAGTATGCCGTGAGCGCGCCGAGCGAGATCCAAGCCACGAGCAAGCGCGACGTTTGGACCACGCTCGCGTCTCCGGCGAGGAGCAACGCAATCGTCAGTACTCCACCAATCAACCCCACAATGAGCAGTGGAGTGCCCAAGTCTTGCAACGTCGACGCGGCTTTGAGCGCGACCTCCGCCGGTTGCTCCGTGTGCTCCCAATCGAGTGCCGGATCAGCCGAAAGCGTCGCGTCTCGGCGGTTTTCTGGGTCGGTTTCGGGTGGCGCCAGTAACTCGTCTCCCACCGCGAGTAGCGCGCGTCGCGTCGCGTGATGTTCGTCGAGCCGGGCTCGATGGACCGGCATCTGACTCGAAGAGCGTCGCTCCGGACGCGTTGACGGATACGGTCGCGGCGTGATGATCGGATCAACCGCCATCGGTCGATAGTTGACGCGACACTCGGCGCTGCAGAAGTAGTAAAACCGCTCCCCGAATATCGCCACGCGCTCGGCACGCAACGGATCAACGGGCGAACGGCAATGGCCGCACGGGACCGTGCCGGCCTTTGCGGAACCTCGATGGGGTTCGCTGGAGGTCGGCGCGATCCGAGGACCATCCGTCATGGAGTGCCCATTGCCCAAACGAATACGGCCTTCGACGTATGCAAGCGCGCCTCGGCCTCGTCCCACACATGGCTATTCGGCCCCTCGAGCACGTCGGCGTCAATTTCTTCGCCGCGATGCGCGGGTAGGCAATGCAACACGATGTGCTCGGGGTGCGCCGAGGACAGCAACGCACGTGTGAGGGTCATGCCCTCGAAGTCTTTCAGTCGTTGTTGCTGCTGCTGCTCTTGCCCCATGCTTGCGAACACATCCGTGCTTACGACGTCCGCGCCGCGCACCGCGCTCGCTGCATCGTTGACCACCGTGATGCGGCCGCCGCGGGCACGCGCCGTGGCGATGACATTCGCGTTCGGCTCGTAACCCACTGGACACGCGAGCGCTAGCTCCAGCCCAAGCAGGCCTGCCGCCTCGATCCACGACGCAGCCATGTTGTTGCCGTCACCGATCCACGCGTAGCGAAGCCCCTCGAGTCGACCCTTTGCTTGCCGTACCGTCATGAGATCAGCCAACAGCTGCATGGGGTGGCCCTCATCCGTCAGCGCATTGAGAACCGGAACCGTTGAGTGCGCGACCATCTCTTGGAGACGATCATCACCTGACGTGCGGAAGGTGATGGCGTGCACCATGCGCGAAAGGACGCGTGCCGTGTCTGCGATTGGTTCGCCACGCCCCATCTGCGAGCCCTGAGTCGTCAGAACGATCGGGTGTCCACCTAGCTCGGCCACCGCGATCTCGAGAGACAGGCGCGTACGCGTTGATGCCTTCTCGAAGATGAGCGCGACTGACTTGCCTTCGAGGGGTCGACGACGAGTCGTTCCTCGTTCCGCCTTGAAGCGGTCCGCGGAATCGAGGAGGGCGCTGAGGCCCGCGGGGCCTAGGTCAGATAGGGTCAAGAAGTGGGGCATGAGGTCACCGCATTTAGCACTTGATCGAGCAATTGGAGGCCCTCTTCTAGCTCCCCGTTGGCAATGGTGAGCGCGGGGGTGAAACGAATTCCGCGTCCACCGGCCAGGGTAAGTAGCAATCCGACCTTGAGCGCGGCCTCGAGCACTGCCCGAGCGTCCACCCCTTGCTGGAGCATCAGAACCTGCAACAGCCCTTGCCCACGCACGGTTTCCACTAGCTTGGGGTAGCGCGTTTGCAGGGATTTTAGGCCAGTTTGGAGCAGGTTGGCCTTGGCCGGCACCTCCTGCAGCAGGCCCTCCTCGAGCACCTCGAGCACCGTCAATGCGGCGGCGGAGGCAAGCGCGTTGCCTCCAAACGTGGTTCCGTGACTCCCCGGGGGGAGCACGTCTGCCAGGCGTTCTCCGCACAACATCGCCCCGATGGGGAACCCACCACCGAGACCCTTGGCGACTGCGACCGCGTCAGCGCGCACACCCGAGTGTTCGAAGGCGAGCCAGCGCCCAGTCCGCCCAACACCGGTTTGCACCTCATCGGCGAGCAATAGGGCGCCCTGCGCGTCACACAAATCGCGCAGACCACGCAAGAACCCTTCGGGCGCCGGGATGACCCCGCCCTCGCCTTGAATGGGTTCGACGAGAATGCCGGCGACATCCTGGCCCATGGCAGCTTTTACCGCGTCCAGATCGCCGTACGGGACGTGTGTGGCCCCAGTGAGCGGCCCAAAACCTTCGCGATAGCCTTCCTGACCCGTCACCGCGAGCGAACCCATCGTGCGGCCGTGGAACGAGTTCTTGAAGGCAATGATCCGATAGCGCTCCGCGTTGCCTCGCGACGAGAAGTAGCGGCGCGCCAGCTTGAGCAAGGCCTCGATAGCTTCCGTGCCCGAGTTGCAGAACAGGGCTCGATCGTAGCCCGTCACGCGCGTGAGTCGTTCTGCCAAGCGCACGTTCGGTTCATTGTAGAAGTAGTTCGAGACGTGCATCAAACGTCCCGCCTGCTCACTGATTGCGGCCACCAGCCGCGGGTGCGCATGCCCAAGCGTATTTACGGCAATTCCGCCACACAGATCGAGGTACCGACGCCCGTCCGTGTCGTAGACGTAATTCCCGCGACCTTCGACCAACATGAAGTCGGGCTTGCGATAATTCTGGTAGAGATGTGCCCGAGCCACGTCGAGCAGCGATGCGTTCTGGGCCATGGAGGCCTGAGCCATACCCGAATCAGCGAGATCGCACAAGGTTGGGCAGCCGAATCGATCGGCCCGACGGGGCTGCGAACGCGCAAACACTCTGCGTTCGCCATGTCATTTGGCTGCCCCCCACCGCGTCCGCTCGCAGACTCGCGGACGCTTGCTCCCCCCCGATGCGTCCTCGCGCCGTGCGCTGCGGGCGCATGGGCGGAGCCGGCACTCCTTCGACCCGTCGCGGTCGCCGAAAGCCGTCGCGGTCGCCGAAAGCCGTCGCGGTCACCGAAAGCCGTCGCGGTCACCGAAAGCCGTCGCGGTCACTGAATGCCGTCGCGGTCGCCGTGGCTGAGTCAGTCGCGGTCGCGCAGCTCGACGAGACGATCGGCGAACTCGGCGAAGCCACGTCCCCGCTCGGCTTGCGTTACGTATCTGGGCGGTAGTGTGGGACGACCACGGAGGTTGGCGACGCCGACCGTAATCTGAAAGGTGTTGAACGCGGGTTCGTCGTTCTCACTGTCTCCAATGAATGCGAAGCGCGCGCGCGCCGTGGTTGCGTCGCCGCCGAAGCTCTGGACGATAGTTCTTACCGCGCCCGAACCCTTGTCGCTGCCGTCGTAGCAGACGTGCAGGTGGACACTGGAACGCACCGTGCGCGCGCCGTGACTACGCGCAAACTCCTCGACGCGGTCAACGTCCGCGCAAGGGACGGACTGTGTTTCCCCGATGTCGAAGGTGTAGTCGGCGCGCCGTAAGCGATTGTCGCCGGCCGGAAGCAGAAAAGGAAATTGCTCACGAATCTTCGCCACCAGCGCGTCCCTGCGCGCCGTTCGCGCGGCGCGGGTTGCGGCGTCAACATCGTCGACCAGCTTGGTGGTTTGCCCGTCGCGCAAAACGGCGACGCTGCCATTCTCCGTGACGAGGCCGTCTACCGGCCAGATGCGCGCCAGTACCTCACCCCAACCAGCGGGGCGCCCGGTAACGGCAAGGAGTCGCAAGCCCGTTGCACGCAATCGGAACAGAGCCGAATACGCAACCTCGCTCAGCTGCCCGTGGTCGAGCAATGTGTCGTCGAGATCGAACAACACACCGAGCAGATTGTTGGCAAGAGCGGGTTCTAGTGCGGCGAGCGGTTTCACGTACGGAGCCTTGCCACTCGAATCTCAAACCGGCAAGGCGGCGCCTGTGTCAGCTCGCCGGGTCCACCTGGGCAATCACGGAACTCAGGTACCAACCCTCACCAAAGGCCGCCAAGACCGGATGAGCGGGGCCCTGAAACCAGCGCTCGAAGATGCGCGGGGTCCGATTGACGTCGCGACTTCCGAGTGACAGCGCGCGCGTTAACTCTTCGATACCAAGACTCGCGGAGCACAAACAGATAACGAGTAGACCACCGGCCCGCGTCGCACTACATGCGGCCGCCGCGACGCGTCTCAGTCCTGCGAGCGCCTTGTTCCGCGTTGCGCGACTGGGCGACAGTTTCGGTGGGTCGCAGATGACTAGATCGTAACCGCCCGACTTGGCCGCTCGGGATAGCGCCGCGATGGCGTCTTCGTGTTGGTATTGCGTCTTACCTGCCAATTGATTGAGCTCCGCTTGCCGAGCCGCGGCCTCGAGTGCAAGCGCGCTCGAATCGACAGCCACCACTTCAGCCGCCCCACCGCGCGCGGCACTCAATGAAAAGGAGCCTACGAAGCAATACGCGTCGAGCACGCGTTTTCCAGCCGCAAGCTGCTCTACGCGCCCGCGCAAATTACGTTGGTCGAGATAGAACCCAGTCTTTTGTCCCAGCTCGATCGGGAGTTGATACTGAAAGCCCCGCTCCGAAAACTCGAGTTGCCGGAATTGTGCGTCGCCCTTCACGACGCCGCGTTCCGAAGTAAAGCCTTCGAGCCGCGCCGTCCGATCACTGGTGCGATCGAGAATCGTCTTATTGCCGAGCGCTCGCGTCAACGCGTCGAGGATCAACCCCTGCCGCTGTTTCATCCCGATCGTACCGAACTGGACGACGAGGGTATCGGCGTACGCGTCCACGATCAGGCCAGGCAGGTCGTCGCCTTCCGCATTCACAACGCGGTAAGCGTTAGTGCGCGCACTCGGAAAACCTAGAGCCTTGCGACGCTCGATCTCGCGCTCGATGCGCGACAGGAAGAAAGCGGCGTCGAGTGCCGTCGACTGCACTCGCGTGCAGATCCGAACCACAATTGCCGATCCAGGGGAATAGAGTCCACGTCCCAGCCAATTGCCCCGCGGATCGACGACATCGATCGGATCGCCAGCGGTGGCTCCGCCGTCGATCCGCGCGACGGCTTGAGCAAAGATCCAGGGATGGCCCGCCCAGACGGGTTGAACATGACCGGGAAGCAGCACGACGTTCGGCACGGGGCACAACCTGCCACGATTTTGACCAGTTTGCGCTGTCACACGTCAGCGAAAAAGAAAACCCCCGATTCCTTGGAGGAGTCGGGGGATTCGATTGCTCTAGTTTCGACGAGCGGCAACAGCCGCGCGAAAACTATAGCGGCGACTTACTGAACCAGATCCTTGAGCGCCTTGAGCGGCGTAGCACGCACCTTCTTGCTTGCGGGCTTCGCCGGAATGGTGATCGGCTCTTTCGTGAACGGATTGATGCCCTGACGCTCTTTGGTCGCGGGCTTCTTCACTACGCGCAGCTTCACGAGGCCGGGAACGACGAACTCGCCGGGGCCACGATTCGACAATTGCTTGCGAATCAGCTCCTGAATTGCCTCGAACACGCGACCGACGCTCTTCTTGTCGAGATCTGCTGCGTTTGCGAGCTCCGCGATCACCTGAGCCTTGGTTAACCTTTTGCCTGCCATGCGCTTCCTCCTGTCTCTCCGTAAAAATCGCTAGACCCGTGATTGTCTGCCGTCCTTACGCCTTCCCGAGCAGTTTTTAGGGGCTCGGAGAACTCGCTCAGAACTACGCGACGGATAACAAGGCTTTTTCAAGCTTTCAAGAACAAAACGAAAGAGTGGATCGCCAAACAGGCGATTTTTTCGGAGGCGTGCCGGGCAATGGTCACCGCCAACCACGGTTCGAGCCTGATCCAAGGGCGAAAGAACGCCGGTTACGGAGCCAAATTCTGCGTTGCCTTGCTGGAAACTGAATCGTAATTAATTGTTGAAGAACAAACAGATAATCGCATCTATCTAAGCTTATACTTCAGGAAAACTCAACAAACGCTGGTCATCCGTCAAGCAAAAAGACGGACGGTCGGTCGCTTTTGGCCGCGTGAACGAGGCCGAGCCGGCATGGTGACCAATCAACGTGGTGAGGCCGCAGAACAGGGCACTCGGCGCGTCCGAAAACCCCCCTTGCGTAGCTCTGCGCGGAGGGTGAACGGGCGGTGGTCACGGCGTCCTCGCATCCCAAGTTCTGCACTGGTGGTGTGCCGTCGGCGAGCACCAGCGAGCTGGTGCTTGGCGAACTAACGCCTACCCCAGATCGCCGTGAGCTCAAGCGCGATTGCGTCGAACGGCTCGAGTCGCAGCGCCTCGTCACCAGCCGACATGGCCGCCAACAGATACGCCGACCCATCGAGGCGAAAGACCTCCATGGTCTCTGCAAGTGGATCCACCAGCCACACGTGCGGTATGCGCTCTCGAGCATAGATGCGCAATTGGGGGGAGAGGTTGGCGGTGCGCAGCGTCGAATCGGACCTCTACGGATCATCGGGTCCACTTTGGAGCACTCGGGCGAGCTAGTGCCGCTCGCCGGAAGTAGCGCCGGGGGTTGTTGTGACTCCATGGCGGCACTAGGCGACCGCGGAGCGGGCGCGGGGCTCGGGGTGAAACCCCGAGAAAACGAGGAGGGCCGCGGCGGCGTAGCCGCCCCGCGCAGCGGCGCCAAAAGGCGGCCAGACTTTTGGCGGGCGGCACTAGTAGCGTAACGCTTGACGATGGACTCGCCGCTACGCGACGGAGCGCGCGACAAACGAGGCTACATTGGGCAAGCGCCCAAGGCCAATTCGCTCCGCGAAATGCCAGCGCGATGCCTTCGAGACAATCGGTAGAGCACCGACCCGTTCGACGGTAGCGGCGTCCCATTTCGGCACTCGCGACGGTCATTGCCCCATCAGACGCTGTGCCCGCCGTCGGAGGCCGGCATGCTGAGCGACACTGCTGGCGCATACACGCCTTCGTTCGCCACCTCGTCTTCGTCCTCGAACCGCTGGTATCCACGCATCACCATGCGCATAATGCCTGGAAGTACCGCGAGGGTAATCGGAATACCAAACAGCATTCCCACTACCACTACGCGAGCCAGAGGCCGCTGAACCTCTGCCCCTGCGCTTGTCGCGATAGCCATGGGCATGAAGCCCAGCGCGGCAACGACGGCCGTAGTGAGGACCGCGCGAACCACGTTCGCCGCTCCCTTGCAGATGGCCTCATCGAGCGGCACTCCCTCGTCGAGCCGATTGCGGACGTCATTCGCCACGACCACGCCGTTTAGAACACCGATGCCGCCAAGCGCAATGAATCCCACCGCTGCCGGCAAGCTGAACGACAGCCTGCTGAGCAATAGGCCGACGAAACCGCCGGTGAGTAGCAGCGGAACGAGCGCGAATACCGCGGTGGCAAAACGCCAATTCTCGAACATCCACAGCAGCATGCCGAAAATGATCGCAATTACCACCGGCAGCACGATCATCAGCCTGGCTTGTGCGCGCTGGAAATTCTCGAATTGCCCGCCCCAGGTTATCTCGTAGCCGCTTGGCAGCTTCACTTCTTTCTCTACCCGATCGCGCGCGTCGCTGACCCAGCTAACCAGATCCCGGCCTCGCAAGTTGACGTCGACGCGAACCGCGCGGCGCCTGTCTTCGCGCCGGATGGCGGTAGGTCCCTCGCCTTCGGTAAGGGTTACGACTTCACGCAATGGAATGCTCTCACCCTGGGCGGCACGGACGAACAGATCGCCTAGGGCCGCCGCAGTGGGCCGCGTTGGCGGCATCAACACGCGCAGGTCAACGCGGCGTTCTTGCTCGAAGACATTGCCCACACGAACGCCCTCTCGCGCCGCCTGAATGATATCGAACGCGTCCTGCAGTTCGACCCCATAGCGCGCAAGCATGTCGCGATCGGCCACTGCCGAGATGGTCGGTGCTCCAAGCACCCGCTCAACGCGCACATCGCCGGTACCCGGGACGGCACGCACCGCGCGGCCAACGCGACTGGCGAGATCGGTCAAGACCTCGAGTCCAGTTCCAAAGAGCTGGATCTGCACGTCCGCTCGACTGCCGCTGATCATTTCATTGGTGCGGTCTTCGATCGGTTGAGAAACGCTAACGTAGGTTCCTGGAACGCGATTCTCGATCGCGACCTTGATGCGCTCGCTAAGGTCGTCAAAGTCGTGGGCTGTCTTCCACTCCGACATGGGTCGCAGCCGAGTCAGCACGTCCGTGTTGTCGTTGCCCACGGGATCGACGGCGACCTCGGCACGCCCGGTTTGTCCGATGGTGGTGAGGACTTCAGGGAAGCTCTGCAGAACGCGTTCTGTCTCGATATCTAGTCGCCGCGCTTCGTCCAGCGATACGCTCGGCGCGCGACGAATCGTTACTACGGCGTCGCCCTCGAAAATGCGCGGCACGAACTCGGCCCCGGACTGGCCAAATATCCAGCCTGACACTGCGAGCGCAGCGACAGCCGAGACCAACAACGGCCAGCGCCAGCGCAGCGTGTAAGGAACCAATCGTTCGTAGCGCCGGCTGATCCAGGTAATCCAACCTGGACCATGACCTTTGGCGGGAGGGACGAGGATGGTTAGCACCGCTGGAAAGAACACTACCGAGTAAACGAAGGCACCGAACAGAGCGCTAGCCATCGTGAGTGCCATCGGCTTGAACATCTTGCCCTCGACCCCTTCTAGGCTCAAGAGCGGCACATAGACGAGCATGATGATGGCCACTGCGAAAGCCACTGGTCGAGCGACGCCCTTCGCAATCCGTTCGTACGCACGCGCCCTGGCAGCTCCGACCAGTTTTCGCCCAGCGGTCATGGCCATGACCGCTTCAACGATCACGATCG
Source organism: Myxococcales bacterium (assembly GCA_050263495.1). Lineage (GTDB taxonomy): Bacteria > Myxococcota_A > Polyangia > Polyangiales > Polyangiaceae > FEN-1139. The sequence goes on from JBLNFG010000132.1 coordinate 13,045, forward strand.
GACCGTCCACCAAGAAGCCGAAATCGATCGCCCCGAGCGACATGAGATCTCCCGTGACTCCGAATGCATGCATTCCAAATAGGGCGATACTCATTGCCGCGGGCACCCCGAGCACAACCGCGAGTGCAGCACGTATACTTCCCAAGAAAAGAATCAGCACCACCGATACGACCAGCACCCCTTCGATCAGATTCTTCATTACCGTGCTCAACGTACGGGTAACGAAGTCGGCGCGATCATACACCACCTGAATCTGAACCCCCGCGGGCAAGTCCTTCTGCACCTGTTGGACGCGCTTTGAAACGTCAGCGACGACTTGCTTGCTATTCGCGCCCAGCAGCATCATCACGACCCCGGTAACGGCCTCTCCGGTTCCATCCTGCGTGATGACGCCATAGCGAAGCGCAGACCCGACCGTCACGTCTGCCACATGGTGAACGAGGACAGGTGGAGATCCCCGCGTGGCCTTGACCACGACTTTACCGATGTCCCGGATGTCCTTCAGCATACCTTCACCGCGGACGGTGTAGGCTTCCTTGTTGCGCTCTACGTAGCCGCCACCCACCGTAACGTTCGCGGCCTTTAGGGCGTCGATCACGTCGTGCAGTCCAAGCCCTCGTGCTTCCAGTCGCACTCGGTCCACGGCGACTTGGAACTGCTTCAGCTCCCCGCCCATGGTGTTCACCTCGACCACGCCTGGAACGCTGCGCAGCCTGGGCACAATCTCCCAGTCGAGCAGGGTGCGTAGCTGCATTGGCGAGTGTTGCTCGCTGCGCACTACGAACTGGTAGATCTCGCCCAATCCGGTTGATACCGGAGCCAGTTCGGGCATGGACGCAGAGGGCGGCAATTCAATGCCACGAAGTCGCTCAAGCACCAGTTGGCGTGCAAACCATACGTCTGTGCCATCAGAAAAGATTACCGTTACTGCAGACAAGCCGGAGCGCGACACGCTTCGAAGCTCCACACCACCCGGGGTTCCATTCAGCGCCACTTCGATGGGCATCGTCACGGTGCGCTCAATCTCGAGCGGCGACAGCCCCGGTGCAGTGGTGAGCACGGCGACCTGAATCGTGGAGGTGTCCGGCATGGCGTCGATGGGAAGCATCCGCGCCGCTTGGATTCCACAAGCAATCAGCAGGAACAAGCCGACGAAAACGGCGCGTCTGGCCCGGATTGACCAAGCAACGATGGCACTTAGCATTGGATCAACTATCTAAAGAGTTGGTTTCGAAGTTCTGTCGTACCGCGTGTTACGACGCGCTGTCCAGTCTCAACGCCGTCTTTGATTTGAACCTCGTGACCATTGGTCTCCCCCAATTCTACCTTGGTGACGATGACGGAGTGTGGACCATCAGCAATGAACACCGATGGTTCGCCATCTACATAGACGACTGCGGATCCGGGCACCGTCGGAATATCGTCCACGGCTGCGGCCGTCGCGCGGATGACCGCATTCACGGATTGGCCGGGTCTGAACTTGCGTGCCGTATTATCGACGTAGACACGAACGGTCGCGCCCCGCGTATCCGCGTCGAGCACGACCCCGAGATGGGCAATTTTCCCAAGCACGATGTCGGGTGGTCCGTGGTTTTCGGCGTGCAGTTCGACGGCATCGCCCACCTTAATTGCGGCTAGGTGACGCTCGAACACCAATAACTCGACCCAGAGGTGATCGAGGTTGGCGACGAGGAATGCGGCGTGATCCGCCTCGACCAGTTGTCCCTTGGCCACTCGGCGTTCGATCAGTGTGCCGGTCAAAGGGGAACTGAGTACGTGCACGCCAAGTCGACGCTGGTTCTTCGTTGAGGATACGCCGGCCAGCGCCGCGACGCGGTGCTGCGCCGCGGATAGCAGCGCCTTTGAACGATCGGCACCCGCGACTGCCTCTTCCAAGTAGCGCTTGGTCGTAAGCTGACGCTCTGCCAACGCTTCCTCGCGAACGCGATTGCGCTCGGCCGCACCATTCTCGGCAACAAGAACGGACACTGCCGCTTGTGCCTGCCCGAGTTCCGGGCTGTCGATCGCGGCAAGCGCTTCCCCAGCCCGAACCGACTCACCCTCGTAGTGATACACATCCCGAACCACCCCGCGTAACCGCGCTCCGACGCGCACAACATGTGCAGGATCGAAGGTGGCAAGACCAACAACGGAGAACGCCGGTACCACCTTCTTTGGGGCGATCTCGACCGTCTCGAGGGCAATGCGCTTGGCGTACTCAGCGGGGAATACAATGCGCTTGCCGTCCACCTCGGGCTGCGGCGCGCTCGCGACGCTGTGAAGTGCTTTTGAGCCCTGACCTACAGTTGCGCAAAAGGCGAGGCCGAGCGCTAGTAGAGATGCGGTAAGCCAGGCAACTCGACGCCGATTTGCGTTGCCAGACCGTGGCAGGGTGACGAGCGTCAGCTGTGTCGCGACGTGCTCAGAGCTGGGCGGGATCAGTCCGGAATGGGTCAATTCCCCGAGAAAATGTCTCAGTCCAATGGGCCGGGCAAGGAAGGGATGAATAAATTTTCATAATCCTGAGTATTTGAGCGAGCCTAAGCTGCGGCCGACGAATCGATGTAAAAACGTGCGCCTGAGGTATCGAGGGGAGCTCACCTCTTGTGAGGCAAGCATGACTTCGGCGAAGTAGGGCCTGCCATGTCCGAATCCGTTCAGTTGATTACCTCTTCGCTTTTGGAGCAAACCGTCGAGCGTGCCCGCTCTAGTCCGCGCTTGCGCATCAATCACAACTTCCACCCGAGTGACGACGCCAAGCTGCATCGGTTTCTCAACGCCTTGGTCCGCGGCACCTACGTCACGCCGCACCGGCACATTGCACCACCAAAACCGGAGTCTTTTCTGGTTTTGTCAGGCCAAATTGCTTTCTTCATCTTTGACGAGACTGGTTCCGTCTCACACTGTTATCGACTCGGAGAAGGCGGCGTGATCGGTATCGACGTCGCAGCGGGCATGTGGCATTCGATGGCCGTTCTGAGTGAGAATGCGGTGATCTACGAGGTCAAGCCGGGGCCGTATTCACCCATCTCCGATAAGGAGTTCGCCCCCTTTGCCCCGCGCGAAGGAGACGCAAAAGCCGTCGACTACCTGAGTCGACTGCTTCAGCACGTGGAGCGAGCCCCAACGGCATAGCGTGTCTCGGCTGCAAAACAGTGACACGCTGAGTCACAAGAAATCCACGCCAGTCACTGCTTCGGGGCGAGTTATTCCTTTACTCATCCCACCTAGAGCGGCAGAGTCCTTGGCGTCGAAGAGGAAATTACATGACCAGGCATGATATCGAGTGGCCAAGCTTTGCTGGCGTTCCCGAGGATGATGCGCTCACGATGTTTACGCGGCCAGAGTCGCAGGAACTCGCGCGCTGGGTCTGGCAAAATGGCGAAATGCGCGAGGCGGACCAGACGCGTGTCCACTATTACGCGCACGCGTTGCATTACGGCACCGCCGTGTTTGAGGGGATTCGCGCCTATCCGACAGCGCGCGGCACCGCATTATTTCGCTTGGACGATCACATCGATCGACTGTTGCACTCCGCCAGCCTGTACGGAATGAAGCTGGAGCATTCCGAAGACGAGTTGACGCGCGGAGCTGTTGAAGTGACTTCGCGCAATGGCATTGATAACGGTTACCTGCGTCCGATTGCATTTTTTGGCTCTGGTCCGATCGATTTGAAGCCAAAACTGGCCTGTCCGGTTCAGACGCTGATTGCGATTCGAAGCCTCGGATCTTTTCTCGGCATCGGTGCTCTGCGCAATGGCGTTCGACTGACGGTCTCGAGCTGGCGAAGGTTTCACCATACAATGATGCCAACGATGGCCAAGGTTAGCGGACATTATGCCAACAGCGTTCTTGCCGCTCACGAAGCCGTGGATCGCGGCTTCGACGATGCGATTCTACTGAACTGGGACGGAACCGTTTCAAGCGCTACGGGGATGAACCTGTTCTACGTTCGAGGGGGTCGACTGTTTACGAACGACGAGCAGTCCTCGATTATCCCCGGGATCACCCGCGATTCAATCTTGGTCTTGGCCCAAGACAACGCGATCCCGATCGAGATACGGCCATTTACGCGGGAAGAACTGCTGCGTGCGGACGAGGTATTCCTCACTGGAACTGCCGCTGAGGTGACACCCGTGCGTGAGATTGAGGGCGTCACGTACTCTACCGGGCGCCAAACCATGGGCGCGTTTCTACAGCGTGCCTACCTACGCGCAGTGCTCGGACAAGATGAGATGCACTTGGACTGGTTGACGTACGTCCACTGACTCACTCTACCCATTCGCCAGTGCGGTGGACGAGTTCGAGTAGCGCTTCGTTCTGGATTACCGATTGAACCGCACGGACCGTCGGAGCCGGTGGAACCGAAGTTGGGATTGGTTTCATGGGCGGCTCGTGTAGAACCGTGTCGATGGGGCGCAGCCGCTGTGCCACGAGCGCAGTAACCTGCGGGAATGAAACCGCAAGACTCGTGGCGAGGACACTTGAGCCGAAGGCCATGCTCCAGCCAATCGGGGACAGCGGCTGGCATCCGAAGAATTGGCTCACCCCGGGGGTTTGGACGATGGCTGCGAGCAATGCGGACGAAAGCAAACTAGTGGTGATGACTGGACGACTATAGCCACCAGCGGTGATGGTTTGCCCGAGCTGAGTTCCGACCAGCGCTAACAACCCGACCGTGCTGGCACGTTCGCGGCTTCCGAAGACTCTGGCGACGGTCCATGCCATGCCGGCGCCTACCGAAGTAATCACTGCGCGTGCAGCGATGTCTCGATTGAGTGGCTTACCAAGCGAAGCATCAGGACCCTCTTGCGCCAACAACTCGAGCCGCTCTACGGACGGCGGCCGCAATGCAATGGCCATCGCGGGAGCCACATCCGTTAGCAGGTTAACTAGCAGCAACTGTCGTGGGTTGAGCGGTGGTCTGCCGTCAACCAGGCCTGCTCCGAGCGTGAATCCAATTTCGCCGAGATTGCCCCCGACCAGGATCGCTACCGCATCGCGGACGCTTGCCCACATGGCACGCCCTTCGATTACGGCTTCAACGACCGTTTCGATCCGTTCATCGGTGAGTACGATGTCTGCAGCGCTGCGCGCGGCGCCAGTGCTCTGCTCTCCGACGGCGATTCCAACCTGGGCTAGTCGAATCGCGGGAGCGTCATTCGCTCCGTCCCCGACCATCGCGACGACGCGCCCCTTGCGCTGCAGAGCACGCACAATACGTGCCTTTTGCGATGGGGTCACCCGCGCAAACAGCTGAACGTCATCCAAACAACGGTCGAGCTCTTCGTCCGTCATTGCCGAGAGTTGCGGACCCGTGACCAGACCGCGGCGTTCGACGAAGTTCAACTCTTCGGCGATCGCAGCCGCAGTGCGCGGATGGTCTCCCGTGATCATCAACGGGCGGACACCGGTGAGCCGCAGACGACGAAGTGCATCACCCGCACTTGCGCGGACCGGGTCGCGAAAAGCCACCATTCCGAGCAGTGTGAGCTCGGAAAGCTCCCGTAGTTGCTCCGCGTTTGCAAAGGATAGCCGGCGCTCCGCGACTCCGAGCAGTCGATAGCCACGGCGTGCCAACTGCTCCACCACGCGCTCAATCTCACGGCGTAAGGCCGGTGTCATCGCCGTCTGTTTGCCGTCGACCATCACATGGGTAGTCGCCGCGAGGAGCACCTCGGGGGCGCCCTTAACGTCTAGCCAATGGTCACCCTCTGCAATGCCGGCGACGGCATGATAGGCGCGGCCGGGTTCAAACGGCAATTCCGCGGCGCGGACCCAACCCTTGCGACCGAGGTTGATCGAGACTCCGAGCGATTCGCCGGCGCGCAAGAGTGCAGCATCGGTTGGATCGTCGTGGGCCATTACGTAACGTGCATCCGGCGCCGCGCGGAGCGCCGCGGCGAGGATGATCCGTTCATCATCGAGCAACTCTTCGCGCCCGACGAAGCGACCCCCTTGCGTCACTCCGACGAATTCGAGCCGTCCCTCGGTTAGAGTACCGGTCTTGTCCAAGCAAAGCACATCGACGCGGCCGAGTGCCTCAATCGATCGAGTGTTACGTACTAGCGCCCCGCGCGACATCAGGCGGCGCGCCGCAGCCAGCTGTGCAGCCGTGGCCAAGAGCGGCAGTCCCTCCGGGACGCTTGCGACTGCGAGGCTGACACCCGCCGGCACGAGGTGCTCGACGCGGCGACCGCGAAGTAAACCCGCTGCGACTAGACTCGCGCCGGCACCAAGTGCGACCGGAGCGGTCAAATTGACGAGCGAGCGAAGACGCTGTTCTACCCCGCTAGCATGGTGTGGGCGTCGGAGTGCTGCCCCGCCGCCTCGCTTGGCTTCGGTGAACATCCCGATTGCGACTACAATGGCGGTCACTCGTCCGGCGGCGATGGTCGTGCCTTCGTAGAGCATGCTGCTGCGGTCGGCGGTCGCGCTCTCGAAGCTTGGTTCCGCAGAGCGAACCACGGGCAGAGACTCACCCGTCAAACTGGAGGTGTCGAGCTCAAGCGATTCCGCGTGGAGGATGCGGCAGTCTGCCGGCACGACTTCCCCGCTGGACAGCACGATGACGTCCCCCGGAACGAGATCGTCAGTGTCAACATTCACGATGTTGCCGTCGCGATGTACCGTCGCAGTTCGCCGCGTTACCTGCGTGAGATCGCGGATGCGCCGTTCGGTGCGGAACTTCTGGTATCCGCTGAAGATGGCGTTGACTACGACGACCCCACCCACCATGGCAGCATCACCCATCGACCCAGCGACTGCGGACAGGCCGGCTCCAGCCGCCAGGAGTGGAGCGAGCGGATTGAACAGCTCGTCCGATACGTCTTCGACGAACTCGATGAACGGCGATTTGGTGTGGAGCTTGAGTGGGCGTCGGCGCACCACGTCACTGTGCGAAAGGCCCAATTCCGAGGTGCCGAGTCGTCGCATGACGGCACGCGATTCGAGTGCGTGCCACGGTGTGCGATCGCGAAGCGGTACCTCCGGCTGTCGCGATAGGGCGCGGGAGGCTCGCACGCCATTGAGCATCGAGATCAGCGTGGCGGCATTGACGACGTTGACGACCCTGCGCGTAGATAACGGCAGAATTCCGCCCGCCGAGACCAGCGCTCCCATGGTCGCCGCGGCGAGTGCGATATTGACGCTTTGCCGGGCAATCTGCCGCGCCACGATCGCGGCCTCGATCAGGAACCGAACATCGGACAGATCGTCGCGACACACGACATGTGCCCCCCAAGGGGTCTGGTCACCAGCGCGTAATAGTCCGATTCCGCAATCGCTGGCGGCGAGTACTTCCGAGCGAGAGCGCGCCACAACGGCGACCGCACGACCTTGCAGCTGCAGGGTTCGGACCACCTCGACCAGGTCGCGATCGGCATCGATGCGCTCGTCGACGGTGGCACGTTCCAGTAGATCGGAGTCTCCCGCGACGACCACATGCATGTCGGCACGTTGGGCGGCGGCAACCAGTTCTTCTAGGCCCGTCTGTGGCAGAAGTTCTATCGATGCCAGAGCGACGCGGTTTGGTCCTTGGAATAGCGCCAGAATGAGTTGCCCCGCGAATGCCAACTCCTGCGCTACCGGCGTCAGCGCGTCCTCGACGATCGGGCTGAGACCAAATGGAATCAGGACTCGTTCGCCATCAACCCGCCGCTCGAGTGGACGATCCGGGTCGAACAAGTGATCGATTGCTTGCCGTGCGTCTAGCGCATTGGCGCCGGGCACAACATGAAAGTTCGTGATTGCGTAGCGATCCTGGGGCAGCACATCGGCTGCTAGGATCAGGCAATCCAAGCGGTCGAGGCGACGCAGTGCGCTCGGATCGAGCACCAAGACGTTTCGTCGCGCCAAGGCGCGCCCGACCTCCGCCGAAAATACGTCTCTCCCGAGTCGAGCGGGCTTGGGAACCCCCCCAAACAACGCGGAGGTGGCGCGGTAAAAGCTGCGAGTTAGTAGCAGGCTAAATAGGAATCCCGACAGCGCGACGACCCAGGCGCGGTTCGCGTACTCCTCGATCGGGCCATCGGGGAGTTCGACCGGTCGAGATTCAACCTGTATCGCCCCCACCGCACTTTCGCTTGGCCGAGCACAAAGTTCCTGCTCGCGATCACACCAGACGTGGTGTTGCGCCCTTGCCTCTCGCAGCAAAGCAGTCCGGTGTGCAACGTCCACCATGGACGCGATGGGACGCTGCGCAAGGCCATTGCCCGCCGCGATCAGGACACTCATGAACAGATCAGCGCGCTCGGTGCCAAATCGCTCGTCGAGCGGCTTGCGTAACCTCGGAGCGCCTTTGGCGATCACCGTGACGCTCGTCAGTGTGCCCGCGATGCGCGAAGCTGGGATCGGGGTCAGCCGCAGTGCGGTGCCGACTGCCAAGCCCACCGCGTCAGCTGCCAATTCAACGGCCAGCCGCAGCAAGTGATCGTGATCTGCGGGATGCGGAATGGACTGGGAAGGGAATGCAGCGGCTGCACAACAGGCGTCGTGTTCCGCTCGCTCCAGCGCGCGAAGGACCGCCGCTTCGGAGACGCGGCCCGGGCGATAGGCAACGACCAGTCGCTTCGTATACGGATTGACCTCCACCCATTCGACGTCGGAGATTTCCGCAAATGCCTCTTTGGCTGCGGCGTGCAGGGCGATCAGTTCGCGTTCCTCGAGGTCGCGCAACTCGATCTGCGCGCGGGTCGGACCAAACCAGGTTTTTCGGCTGCGGCGGCCAAATAGTTGAAGTGCGGCAAAGACTGTTTCGCGAAGGGGCATCGACTGACCGAGTGACGGCATTTGACACGATTTTCACCCCTCGGTAACTCGAGAAGCGCGAGTCACATGGGATCCGAACCATTCTGGCCTTTTGGCCTGAAGCAAGGCGAAGGCGCGCTGTGGGGCAAGTGCCTCGGCGCACTGCGAAAGTATCCGTCACTCGGGAGCGGCCGGAAGACCCATAGGCACGCAGCAAAACGGCGAATCGCAGTTGCCGACGCGTCGCGCAAAAGCGTGGCCCAGTACAGAGCTGAGCATGGCTCAAGCGCGAGGGATCAGCTCGAACTCGCAGAAGGGACGCGGCTTTCGTCAGCAGCGAACGAGACGTGTAAGAGCTTTTGCTCCGCGCGCCTTCAAGCATCCGGAGCGTCCTGCCCAGCATCACCATGACTTACGTCTCCGGAGAGCGTCCAGCATGAGTCGCTGGAAGCGCAAAGAGCATGCGGATCAGGTTCGCTGTCGAAGATCCAGCAAAGTCGGAAGTGGGTGGTTGACTCGTTTACGAAGGTCACAACGCGAGCCCTGCTTACGCACATCAAGTTCCGCAAGCGAGCGCCGTTCGTCATACTGTGCTCTCTCATCCGAACCTTTGCGCCGTGCTCAAGGGGTTCATTGCTTTGGGATTGTCGGCATCGGTCTTGATGCCGCGCGGCAACTCGACGGCTAGTGAGTCGATCGATTTTCTTGGCAACGGTGGGCAAGGTTACGGTGCGCCAGGCTACGGTGGAGCTTCGAATCGCACGCGTGTGGCCAACGGTGGATCTCTGTGTGTAGCGTTTCCGGCCACGTGCGAGGCGTCTCCGCGCGCAGCCGTGCCGGCGCGAATCCCAGCGGAGCGAGCGACTACGTTTGCTGCAGAGTTGGAACGGCAAAACAATCAGCCCCGTCCAGTTGCTCCGAACGGCGTCGAGATCGGGCTCGGAAATGAGCCGCATTCTCCGAGACCCGTCTGGTCCGATTCCGAAGTAGTGCTCACGATTGACCCAAGCTACGCGGCGCTGCCATTTGCGATGCAAGCGCTCAAAGGGGCACTACTCGCGTGGACTACGCGCTGTGATCGACTTCCGAAGGTCACCTTGCGCCATGCCGAGTCCACGACGCCAACGCAATCACTCGAGGAGAATCTCGGGGATCACCGGATCGTGTACGCCCCAAGGGGGGATGCTCGGGCAAAGGGCGCGCTTGCGGTGACGTTAGTGACGGCAGACGAAGGTGCGAACGCGATTGTGGACGCCGACATTCTCGTCAATGGCGCCCATCGTTTCACCGACGTGTCGGCGGTTCGTGCCACGGCTTCGGATCAACTGTATGACCTGCAGAACGTCCTGACGCACGAATTCGGTCATTGGTTTGGCTTGGATGAGGAGTACGAAAACACAGAATCCACGATGTACGCGTTTGTCTATCCCGGAGAGAGCAAGAAGCGGGATTTGACGGACGAAGACATCAATGCGATTTGGTTGGCACAAGCACAAGCCGACGAAGCGAACGCCAACGCAGTGGGGTGCAGCATGGTGCAGAACGGACGCCAAGCGTCTGGGGATTGGCTTGGATATGTTCTTGCGTTGAGTCTCCTGCGTACGGCATTTCGGCGCAACAGGTCAGCGCTGAGTCGAGCCGCGAGGTTGGGAGAACCCGCCAGTTTCAGATCCAGGGATTAGGTAGAAGTTCGGTGCGGTGGGAGCGTGCCAGACGTAGGGCGCGTT
>JBLNFG010000133.1:0-7876 GCA_050263495.1 Myxococcales bacterium
TGCAAGTAAAGTCTATCCTCAATCGAATTCAAAAGCAGCCCGGTTTCGTCTATGGCCATGCAGAATTCGTTGGGCGCGGGACATCGACGCGGATCCACGTTCCGATTCGTGCGCGTCGCCGCACCAAGCCGGTGTGCTCCGGTTGCGGCAAGAAACGAGCGGCATACGACCATCTAAAGGAACGGCACTACAAGTTCGTCCCCCTTTGGGCCATTGCCGTGTTCTTGGTCTACGCGCCCCGACGGTGCAACTGCTCCCAGGGATCGCTGTCGCGTCTGGCGAGTTCCTCGAACGCTTGGTCGAGTGAGCTGCTCGAGACTCTCTGGCGCTCGCCGATGCTCCGATGTTTACCTGGTTTGAACCAGAGACGCACGAACCAGTCAGCAGCCCGACGACTCTCAGAGTTCGTCTTCGTAACCGCGCCGACCCCGAAATCGCGCCCCAGAAATTCTTCGTCGACTCTGCGCCGTCCGTCCCCCGTCGTTCGAGAGTCGCGCCCACGCGCAAATCGTGCCCCGAAATCCCGCCGTTTGCGCGACGCCACAAAACCAAAACGCCCCTTGGTTGATAACCAATGGGGCGTTACTGTTCGTCTTCGAATCGTCTTGGTTGCGCGGGAAGGATTTGAACCTTCGACCTTCGGGTTATGAGCCCGACGAGCTACCAGGCTGCTCCACCGCGCGTCAGGGAGCGACAGGGTAGCTGGGGAACCCGATCTGTCAAGGTCGGCACGTGGATAATTCGTAATCGGACCGGAGGTCCGTCGGGGCACTCCCATACGCGTCAAAGAAGTCGATTGGAACCGTTTCTTGTCTCCGATAGAGCGGAGCGTCTGGAGCGGGCGACACGTCCGGCCCTTCAACGTCACTGAACTGCGGCCTGCGGAGAGGGAAGTTCGTTCGTGGAGGTGGTGCTGTTGTGCTCGCGGACCGGCGCGAAGGGTAGGTGATGGTTTGTCGTGGAGATTACTTGCTCGTGCGGTTAGTCGGCCGTGTTCCGGTGGCCATGTTGTCGGCCGTGTTCCGGTGGCCGTGTCGTTCCCAAGAGTCCGCTGTAGCTCGGCCCCGACTCCTGACAGCGGCGGCAATCCTGAACCCGAGCGCTCGCCCTATGACGAAATGACGAACCCGATCGCCGTCCCTGAGGCGCCGGCAGGCGCTACGTGAACGCATGGCCCATTTAGCGACTCCCTTCAGCGTGTCGTTAGTGACCACGATTGGAGAATCGCTCTCGGCCGTGTGCACCTCTTGTGGCGAACAGCCCCTATTGCTGAGTCGTCCCGTTCGCCTCGCGGGATTGCGCAGCTTCCGCGTTTCTCCGTCGCTTCCTATCCACCCCTCACCTAAACGAGCTTCGCACAAACGCGCAAATTCACCGCCCCCAGCCATGATTTGCCACCTCGCTTGCGCGTAACCGTCGCGAGCCGTGATCTGCCGCCTCGCTTGCGCGTAACCGTCGCGAGCAATGCTCGTGCCGTGCTCGTGCGAATGCTGCGTGGTAACTGCCCATGGCTCACTCAAAGCATCACTTCCAGAGCCGTCCGTCACGTCCGATCGCAAACCTTCGCATCGATTCATCGCGCACCCAATTCACGCGTCTCCTCATCCAACGCCCGTCGGAGCCGCGGATTCTCGCGGATGAGCACGCCATAAGCACCGACCCCAATGCATCTTCCGATCTACCTCGATCACCACGCCACGACACCGGTCGATCCGCGCGTCCTCGAAACGATGTTGCCGTACTTCTCCGAACAGTACGGCAACGCAGCGAGTCGTACCCACGGCTTTGGTTGGACTGCTGAATCCGCAGTTGAGGCGTCCAGGCTTCGCTTGGCTGAGGCACTCGGCGCCCGTGGACCGAAGGAGATCGTGTTTACGTCCGGGGCCACCGAAAGTAACAATCTTGCGATCAAAGGCGCCGCCGAATACCAGCGTGAGAGCGGTAAGCATCTCATCACCACGCGTATCGAGCACAAGAGCGTGCTCGACAGCGTGAAGCGGCTTGAGACGCAGGGATTCGAGGTAACCTACGTCGAGGTGGGGCCCGATGGTCGTGTTGATCCGGCGGCAGTCGCAGCTGCGATTCGCCCTGATACGACCTTGTGCAGCGTGATGCTCGCGAACAACGAGGTTGGTACCATCCAACCCATCGCAGAGATCGGTCGTATCACCCACGAACGTGGGGTCTGGTTTCACGTCGACGCCTGCCAAGGTTTCCTCCGAACACCCCTGAACGTGATCCGCGATCACGTCGACCTGTGTTCCATTACGGCACACAAGATCTATGGCCCAAAGGGCGTGGGTGCTTTGTACGTCCGTTCCTCTCAACCGAGGGTGCGACTGGTTGCGCAAATGGATGGTGGCGGTCACGAGCGAGGGATGCGTTCGGGCACGCTCAACGTCCCTGGTATCGTCGGGTTCGCCCGCGCCGCGGAATTGATGCAGCTCGAGGGTGAGAATGAGAACCAGCGAATCGCACAGCTCCGCGATCGCCTGGAATCGCGCCTGCTAGCGGAACTCGATCACGTTACCGTCAATGGATCGCGAGAGCATCGGCTTCCCGGGAACCTGAACATTAGCTTTCACTACGTCGAAGGCGAGAGTCTGATGCTCGCCGTTAAAGAGATCGCCGTTTCGAGTGGATCAGCGTGCACCAGTGCCTCACTCGAACCAAGTTATGTGCTTGCTGCACTCGGGGTTGAACCCGCGGCTGCCCATTGCTCGATTCGTTTTGGTTTGGGTCGCGCAACTACGACAGAGCACATCGATTACACGGCGTCGCGCGTGATCTCCGAGGTGCGTCGATTGCGAGATCTCTCTCCGCTGTACGAAATGGTCCAAAGTGGTATCGACCTCAATCAGATTCAGTGGAGCCAACCGTGAGGCGGCTACATCATGCGTCGCTCGTCCTCGTGGCACTCCCCCTCGTGGCACTCCCCCGAGCAGCCGTTGGTCGTTCGAATGTTGCGCGTACCGACCCGAGCCCGCGGCACGCCGAGCCTCCGCCACTTCAATCATGTAGGATCATTTCGAAGCCTCTCGAGCAGCCTCGTCGGATCGATCACTCGGCTAACGTGCCGCGATTCGGGCACCGAGTTGCCCGCGTCGGCGTCACCAACACTCGAGCCAAAGACCGCCACCAACGCTCCACCTCGACGGGTAAGAATCTATGTACAGTAAGAATGTCATTGACCATACCGAGAATCCACGCAACGTCGGAACGCTGGATAGCAACGATCCCAACGTAGGTACCGGCCTGGTCGGTTCGCCAGCGTGCGGCGACGTCATGCGGCTCCAGATCAAGGTCGGTGACGACGGCGTGATCGAAGCCGCCCGATTCAAGACCTTCGGCTGTGGCTCAGCCATCGCCGCGTCGTCTCTCGCAACGGAGTGGATACATGGCCGATCGCTCGAGACCGCCGCCGAGGTAAAGAACCAGGCGATCGCCGAGGAACTCAACCTGCCGCCGGTCAAGCTGCACTGTTCCGTACTGGCAGAAGATGCGATTCGCATGGCGATCGCCGATTACCGCAAGAAGCAGGCGGGTCGTAGCAAGGGATCCGACGGCAAGTGAGTTCCGAGTTCGATCCATTTCGCGTGTTGGAGCTAGAGCCGTCGTTCGAACTCGATCCATCTGAACTCGACCGACGCCAGCGGGAGCTCACTCTCCTTCGACGCTCACAAGGACCCCTCGCGCTCGAGACGCTGAACCAGGCCGTGCGCTTGCTCAAGGATCCCGTCGCACGCGCCGAGCAGGTGTTCAAGCTGCGTGGTTTGCCGCTACGCTCCACCCCCGCTGAGTCACTGCTGGAGCGTGTTTTCGCCGAGCGCGAGCAGATCGATGCTTGGCGTCGCAGCGCCGATTCGCACGCGATTCAACGTTGGCTGACGGAGGTGGCTTTGCCTCGCCAGCGCCAACAAATTGAAGCTCTTGCCGCTCTGCTCGGACCTTCTGCGAGCATTCCTTCAGAGCAAGCCCAAGGGCTTCTCGATGAGCTGCGCTACGGTGCGCGCAGCATCGCCACCGCGCGTCTAGCCATGGACGTCGCTGAGGGCTAAGAACGCGAACCGACCTCCATTGTCCATGAATTCCACCGATCCAAAGTCGTCGAACGCGCCACATCCCATCGGAATCGATCTGGGAACGACCCACTCCCTTGTTGCCGTCGCCCAGGCAGGAAAGGCGCAGGTGCTTCGTGGACCTGAAGGGTCGCCACTCTTGCCGAGTGCAGTGCACTACGCCTCGGACGGGAGGGTTCTGGTCGGCGCGCGCGCGCGTGCACTCGCCGCTACCGTTCCCGAGCGCACCTTCGTCAGTATCAAGCGCCTCATGGGGCGCATGGCAACCGATCCCGAAGCACAGCGCGCAGCCGGCTGGAACGTGGTGGAGCCCAATGACGAAGCCGATGCTCGATCCGTTCGCTTCAACCTCGGCGACAAGATCCTGACGCCGGTCGAGATCAGTGCAGAGATCTTGCGTGAATTGGCCGGGGTAGCCCGGCACGCGGTGGGCCAGCTCGGGCAAGCGGTGATCACCGTGCCGGCGTATTTCGACGATGCCCAACGTCAGGCCACGCGCGATGCGGCGAAACTCGCCGGTCTATCCCTGGGGCGGCTTTTGAACGAGCCCACCGCGGCCCTGCTCGCCTACGGTTTGGAGGCGCAGAAGAATGGCATCTTCGCCGTGTACGATCTCGGGGGTGGTACGTTCGACATCACGATCTTGCGCTTGGAAGACGGAGTATTTCAGGTCAAGAGCACCGGTGGCGATAGCCTGCTCGGCGGCGATGACATCGACCGCTTGATTGTCGATCTGATGCAACGGCAATTGACCGACACGGCGCAGTTGCTCACCGCGGGGGACAGGTTCCGCTTGCAGGACACGGCCCGCACACTCAAGCACCGGCTGACGGAGGAGATGGAAGCCGTGGAACGGGTGGTGCTATCGCGTGGCGAGTTCGAGTTCGCGCTCGAGCGGGCGGAACTGGAGCGCATCTCGCAACCGCTGTTGGAACGAACCGGGCGCGCGGCGCGACGCGCACTCCGCGACGCAGAAATTGAGCCCAGTGCACTCACCGGCGTCGTGTTGGTGGGGGGCATGACGCGCATGCCCGCCGTGCGTGCATTCACGCGAGAGCTGTTCGAGCGAGAGCCGTTACAGGACATCGATCCGGATCAAATCGTCGCTCAAGGCGCGGCGCTTCGCGCCGACCATCTCGTTCACGACGACTCACCCGTGTTATTGCTCGATGTGTTGCCGCTTTCTTTGGGCATCGAAACCATGGGTGGCACCGTCGAGCGATTGTTGCCTCGCAACAGCACCGTACCCGCGGCGGCCAAAACCATATTCACAACACACAGTGATGAACAGACAGGATTCGTTCTGCACGTGGTGCAAGGAGAGCGTGAAATGGCGCGCGACTGTCGCTCGCTTGCGCACTGCACCTTGCGCGGAATCCCTCGCATGCCTGCCGGACAGGCGCGCCTCGAGGTAAGTTACCAAGTGGATGAGAGCGGGTTACTCACAGTGACTGCGCGCGAGCTCACGAGCGGGGTAACCCAAGTAGTGGAGGTAAGCCCGAGCGTTGGCTTAACCACCAAAGAGATCGACGCGATGCTGATGGAGGCGATGGCGCGCAAGAAGCAAGATCGCGAGACTGCTAAGCTCGCCGAACTCCGTGTTCACGGCCAGAGTGTTGCTGCCGCAACCGAGAAGGCGTTGGCGGAAGACGCGGATCTATTGACCACGCAAGAACGCATCGAGATCGCAGCATCGGTGCAACGACTCAAGGATGGTCTTGCCACAGCGGAACGTTCCTTGCTCCTCGAGCTGCTCGTCGATGAGCTGCATGCACTCACTGAAGGCTTCTCGGAGCGGCGGATGAACCGCAAGATCGTCGAGGCGGTGACAGGGCAAGCGCTGAGGGACTAGAGGGGACGGCCCCTTGCTTCGCGGGATACGTCGCTTTGCGGGATACGTGTCTTGCCGCGAAGTTTCAGCCTCGCTACGCGAATTCCTCAATGATATCAGACGGAAGCAAACGAAGTGAGAGGTCGCCTTGGCTTGCTTGGAGCAGCGCAGCGACGGGGCCGCCCAAGTGTGGCGCGAGAAGCGGCGCTTGTCATCGGAAGCTCAAAGTCTTCCGCACTCTAGGCGTTCGTTCCGAGTTGATCTATGGTGACAAGCGTAGAGAGAACGTGAAGACGCGCGTCACATTTCGGGATCCCGCTATCGACGTCGAAGTTGAAGTGGGCGTTACGCTGCTCGAGGCTGCGAACATTGCCGGCGCTCCGGTTGGCACACATTGCGGCGGGGTTGGCGCCTGCGCATCGTGTCATGTGCGGATTGAACACGGTGCCGAGCACCTCTCCAAAGCCGAGGAACTCGAGGAAGAAGGCTTGGACCGGGTCTTCGACGTCCGCCCAAGCTCCCGCTTGGGATGTCAGGCTCGTATCGAGTCCCCAGGCGAAATCGTGGTCAGAATCACGAACGAGACCCTCGAGGCGTGGCTTCGCGACCACGTGACGAAGAGCGGTACCTGAGAGCACACCGGTGGAGCCTGTGCGTAGCGCGTGTCGTAGCAGGTGGTAGAGCGCCGGCTTTCGATTGCGCCAATTCACCAGCAACATCCAATTACTAGCACTAGGTGTTAACTCGAGGTCCAAGCTGCCCGTACACCGCGGGTAGCACCACCACTTGTTCACCTTACGCCGAATCCACGTAGCTGTGTTCGTCGCACCGATGCTGGCAGCTTCGCCTTGTTTCGGTCAACAGGCGCGCATCCACGTCACGGGAGCTGCGGCTCACGCCATCGGGGGACACCAGCAACGCGAATTGGGCTTTGGCAGCACCGCAAGAGTCGGCGCTGAGTGGGCCGTCGTACGGGAGTTCGGACTGGTGCTCGAGGGCAGCGGCACGTTTCTGAGCGCAGGCGAGCTCCCGAGGGATCGGTCGCTTGCCCCGCTGGACGCGGCTCGCGGATTGTCGGCTGCGGCGGGGGTGCACCTACGGCCATTCGCTCGCCATACCTACGGCAAGACGATCAGCCCCGCCGGCATTTGGCTCGGGGGAAATGGGGGATTCTGTTGGACGGCGGACGTTCGACGACCCATGGTAAGCGCTGGACTCGGTTTCGATTTCCTCTTCGGCAAGGCACGCTTCGGGTTGGGGCCGATGCTGGGATGGGAACACGTGTTCCAACCCAACGACGAGTTGCGGCCTGCTGACGCGAATATCTTGTTCGCGGGGTTGCACGGAATGCTCGAGATCGGTCTGACCCGGGGTGGCATGGATGGGGACCAGGATGAAGACGGGATCCGCGATTCTCGCGACCAGTGTCCGCTTGTACCCGAAGATAAGGACGATTTCGAGGATGACGACGGGTGCCCCGACCGCGACAACGATCAAGATGCGGTGCTCGATCCAGACGACAAGTGCCCGCTAGTTGCAGAAGATCACGACAAATTCCAGGACACGGACGGCTGCCCCGAGGCGGATAACGACCGCGACAAGATCCTCGACAAATCGGACAAATGCCCAAACGATCCTGAAGACATCGACCAATTCGAAGACGAAGATGGCTGTCCGGACCGCGACAACGATCAGGACGGTATACCCGACCGCGAAGATCTCTGCCCAAACGAACCCGAGACGAAGAATGGATATGCCGACGACGATGGCTGTCCAGATGCCGAGCAGATCCGCGTCGTAGGCGACAAGATCGTACTCGACGATCGGGTGCACTACATGATCAATAGCCACATCATCCGAAGCATCAGCTACCCGCTGCTTGCCCGATTGGCTGAGTTGATCAAGGACCATCCAGAGTACGTCCACATCGAGATTCAGGGCCACACGGATGAGCGCGGGCCAGACT
>JBLNFG010000134.1:0-8329 GCA_050263495.1 Myxococcales bacterium
AAGGTCAATACGGAGCAAGAGCGCGCTTTGGCAGAGGCGTTCGAAATCAACTCCATTCCCACCCTGATGGTGATTCGAGATGGTGTGTTGCTACTGAAGCAACCTGGGATGCTCCCGGAAGCTGCACTTGAGAGCGTGATTGAACAGGCCATGAAGTTGAATATGGAGGAAGTGAGAAATGGCAGTCGAAGTCAATCTGGTGCGGGTGCCACCGCCTGATCCGCGTCCAAGAGGTGGTTCAACGGCGAAGCGCGACCTCAAGAAGGTACAAGCAATGAAGCTACTATTGTTCGTAGTGGGTGGTGCGGTGACAGGCTTCCTCTATTACCGCCTGGTCGGTTGCCGTAGTGGCGCCTGTCCGATCACCTCCAGTCCGATCATCTCCACCCTGTATGGAGCAATGATCGGGCTCCTGCTGGGCCGATCGTAGAGTGCCGGATTGTTCGAGAGCCTTTGCACGGTTTCACGCTCCCCATGAGTTAGGCGGCATTCGCCGTTGTCTGCGAAACGAACGAGCGCCCGTCGGCAGGCCGCTCCCGAGCAGCGCTCGAGTGGGGTTCAGCACCGGTCCGGGAAGGAAGCAATCGGGAGTGTTGCCCGTAAGCACTCCCGCATGTCGGACCGGATTGAGCTTCTCGCCATTCTGCTTTCGGGCTTTTTCCCGCCATTGAAGCGGGAAGAACAGGAAATCGCGAGCTGCCGTTCCGTAGGCGAATACGTGGACTCGTTGGATGTCGATTCGGCGCTGACTCAGGAACGCCCCAGCGCCCGGCTACTTCGCCTTGTGGGCCGACGTCGCGTTCGTCGGGACGCGTTCTGATTCGCCGTCAGCGCAACGGCGCTGGGCGAGACGGATCCGGGGCTCTAAGCGCCACACGCAAGACTCCCCTAGATCTGAGGCATCCCCTCATTTTGATTGCACAGTAAGGGCGGAAGAGCGAAAGGATTTCTTCCGATCTTCCTGTGCCATTTCCTCTGCTCCGCGAAACAATCGCGCGCTTTTTCGCTAGAAATTGAAGGGATCTCTCAGCCCCTAGATGCCTAGAGCGTTGGGCTGGCTTTGGGGGCTGGAGGATTGGTCTGGCTTGGGCGCTGCTGTAGGCAGCGCTCGACCGCCGCAATTACCCCAGTCGACGTGCCCTTTGGGAGCTTGGGCGTACCCATCACGCTGGTGAGTAGACGTTGAAAGGTGAGGAACCCATCGGGCCCGAACGTGAGCCAGACGAACAGGGCTCGGCCTTTGATGTTTTCGTACGGGGCACCACCACCGAGTTCGTGATTCCAGGCTCGCGAATCGCTGCTGTTGTGCCGGTTGTCGCCGAGCACCCACACCTCGCCGGGGGCAACGTGATAAGGCCCCTGCTCGCGTTGGGGCTGATTGTCCAAGTAGAACGTGAGGTACGAGTAATCGCCTAAGTATTCGACGAATAGCTCGCCGTGACTACGAATCCCGGTCCCATCGTCGAAGTCGTAGGGTCCCGCTGAACAGCTGGGCACGCGCCAACCGTTGATGAGCGGGTGTCCGCCAACGACTTCGAGCGTGTCGCCAGGCAGTGCGATCACTCGCTTGATATAGTCTTGGCGCGGGCCCGGTTCGGGATTGGGGAACTCAAAGACGATGACGTCTCCGCGTTTCGGCGGAAGCGATGAGAAGATGCGAGTCTTCGTCCACGGTACTGGCGGGCCGTAGACGAGCTTGTTCACGAAGATGTGATCCTGCAGCTGGAGCGTCGGCAACATCGAGCCGCTCGGGATCTTGAAAGCCTCGACCACGAACGCGCGCAGAAAGAGCGCTACCGCGACGGCAATGATGATCGATTCCGCATACTCGCGGGCGTCGCTCTTCTGCCAACGCGCGAGATGCTTCTGAACGAGCGCGCCAGCGGTATCGTGGGCGTCGTGGAATTCGCTCGGATCGAGTGGCTCTCGCTGCATCGAGGTTTCGAGTGCGTCGAGTGCCTCGGTGAGCCGCCCCGGCACCGAGCTGCCGAGCTCCTTTTCGATCGCGCGTCGCTTCTTCGAGAGCAGACGCCGAGCATCAACCAAGAGTTGCTCCGCCTGCTCGTACTCGATGCGTATCTCCTTCGGCATCCCCGCCGGGCCAGCGTACGAGAGGTGCTCTGCGAGTGGCAGTCGATCACGGATCGAGTAGAGCAGCATCTCGAACAGCGTAAAGAGGACGATGACAGCGGGTACTGGCTGATCCTTGATCAGGTTCCGCACCTCGACCAAAGGTCCACCCTCCGCGGCTGAGTTGGGGCTCAATCCGAATACGGTTACGATCGCCAGGATCGCCGGAATGATGCCGAACCAGAACGTGTAGAAACCGAAGCGGAGAATGGGCGCTTTTTTCACGTGCCAAAGATCCGTGATCATCTCAGGGGTCGCCCTTCTACTCCCCCTTGGCTCTCGGGGCAACACTTCGGCCCGGTGGATGGCGTGTGACCAACCCGCCGTGGCCGCATGGGCGCGAAAAGTGACTGCTGCGCCGTTCTTGAGTAGCGCGTTCCAGGGTTATTTCTTCGTAGAGCCGTTGCGGAGGGTGGACGCCTCAGCTTGTCTTAAGGTTAAGGCGCGTCACCAATCTGCACCGCATAATCGATCTTCACCGCGCGATCGTCTGCTCCAGCCTGAGGCGGCGCCGAGCGGCCCGCCGCGGCGCTGTGATCGAGCAGCAACAGGTAAGCGCCAGGAGGTAGAGCGATGGTGCGCTGCCACTGGCTGCCGTACAGAATCGTCTCGTCTAACCTCCCCGGTTCGGTCGGAGTGACCGGACCTGGTTGCGACACATATCGCTCGAGCATTTGTTGACCCGTCGACGCGCTGAGCAGCAGTACGTCAACAGCTGGCGCGCCATCGATGTTGGCCGTAATCGTGAGAGCCTGGCCGTCTTCGGTGACCTCGAATCCACCCACGAAGTCTTGCTGCCCTGCATGCAACTCGGTGCGGTCATTAGCCAACGTCAGCTTCTTGGACACGATCTGAAAGGGCGTAAATGGCTTGGTTCCTACCGGAATCACGCCCATTCCGTAATCCGTTTCCCCGCGTTCATTCTGACGAATGACGGTGAATCCGCGTTCGAGCTGTGCGGAGAGAATCTGCCGCCCAATCCGATCGGGATCGATCCGGCTCAGCACCATGGCGCCCTTGGCTTGGATTGACTCCACCAACCTGGTGCTATAGGTGGTGGCCTGGATGTTCTTAGGCCGAAAGTACACGTAAAGTGACTGATCGGGAGCCAGTTGGAAATCCGTAGAATACTCCACCAGCGAGATCACCGAGAAGCCGATGCGGCCGGTGATGTTGGTCCAGGCATAGCCGTCGCCGGTGAAGCGCAGCAGCAGTGACTTGCGTTCGTCTTCATCGACAATTTCGGTTTGACATTCTTTCGCGAAAAAACGGCCCATGACGGGGTGTTCGTCACTCAGCTTCAGCGCCACTCCGCGTTTGCGCATTTCGGTGCAGAAGCTTTCGAGGCCGTACTTCAGCAGGTCGAAACGCAGCGTTCGATTCTTCGGGTCATTGATGATCCCACCCCCAACGAACGTCACGCCCTTGGTGCCGAATGTTTCTGATTTGGTGCAGCCGACGAGACTGGCGACCAGAAGCAAGGTTTCGATCCACGCACGTCGCATGCACCGAGCATAGCGGCCAGTGGGTGGCGAAGGCGAGGGGAGAAGCCGGGCGCACTGGGGAGTTTGGGCTCCGCGAGGAGGCCGGCCCCTGGCGCGCAGCCGATCCGGAGCAAGTGCGCGCGCCCCCACCGAGTCCGCTCAAAGCGACAGTCGATGGGGCCCTCGCCGCAAATTCGATGTGCTCCGGTAGGTCGGCGCTCTGTCAGTCGCACTGCTCTGGCCCGTGGGTCGCATACGTTCGTGGTGGACTTAGCGGCGTGCTTGGCCGTGCCCGAACCTCGGCCGTTTGCGCGCCGAATCGAACAAAACCTTCATTGATTTTACGGGGTGAGAGTGCAGTTGGATTGACAGCGCGGTCGCCTCGGACAATCGTCGCGCGGAGTAATGCCGCATTTTGCTGTTCTTGGTGCTGGTGCTTGGGGCACCGCCTTGGCGCGTGTTCTTGCTGAGCGAGCGAGTCGGGTAACGCTTTGGACCTGGCAGCAGGAGCACGCCGCAGCCATGCAGGCCCATCGGGAGAATCGAGAGTTCTTTCCAGGGTTTCCGCTTGGCGAGCGCATCGTGCCGACCTCGAGTGTGGAAGAGGCGCTGAGCGGTGCGTCGTTCGTCATCGTAGCACTGCCCTCCCACGTGCTGCGGTCCAACCTGGAGCAGATGCGTCGCTTCTTCGACCCAGAAGCGATTCTCGTTAGTGCGACGAAGGGGATCGAGAACGACACCCTGATGTTGATGAGTGACGTCATCATTGACGTGTTGGGAGAGGCCGTGCGTCCCCGCGTCACGGTCTTGTCTGGTCCGAGTTTCGCGAAGGAGGTCGCTGCTGCAATGCCGACGAACATCGTCGTGGCAGCTTCCCAACGCGACGTCGCAGCGACCGTTCAACGCCACGTTGCGACCGAGCGACTGCGCGTCTATACGAGCGACGATCTGGTGGGTGTGCAGCTCGGTGGTGCACTCAAGAATGTGATTGCCATTGCAGCGGGCGCCTGTGACGGCTTGGGCTTCGGACACAACTCGCGCGCCGCGCTCATTACCCGCGGAATTGCTGAGATTACGCGCCTCTCGGTGCGTGCTGGTGCCAACCCGCTTACGGTGGCCGGGCTAACGGGTGTTGGCGACCTCATCCTGACTTGTACTGGCGATTTAAGTCGCAATCGAACCGTTGGTTTCCAATTAGGGCAGGGGCACTCCCTGGATCGAGTGTTGGCTGAGCTAGGTCACGTTGCGGAGGGCGTTCCCACCGCTAAGAGTGCGCATCAGTTGGCGACTAAACTGGGCGTCGAGATGCCTATCACCTCGGAAGTGTACCAAGTGCTTTTCGAGAGCAAAGCGCCGCTCGTTGCCGTAAAGGATCTGATTGGTCGTCCCTTGCGTCACGAACTGGATTAGCCTTACGACAACCATCATGCGTGCCTCGTCGTGGTTCAGTTCTCTCCTTGGTTTTGCCGTCGCGTCCGGGAGCGTCGCGGCTCGAAGTCAGACGTATCAGCAACCCGCGCCGGGCTATCAACAACCCGCGCCGGGCTATCAGCAACCCGCGCCGGGCTATCAACAACCCGCGCCGGGCTATCAACAACCCGCGCCGGGCTATCAACAACCCGCGCCGAGCTATCAACAACCCGCGCCCGGCTATCAGCAATCCTGGGGAGTGACGGGCAACACAGGGCAACTCAGCTATCCGACGGCGACGGCCGTGAGCACTCGTCGCACCCGCGATCCCGAGGAAATCGGTGCGCTCTACGTGACAGGTGCCGCGTATGGCCTCGGTTTGGGGACGTGGTTGGCAACGGAGATTGGCTTGCAGGATGATCCCGGGACGTTCCTGATAGCCCCGCTTGTTTTGGGCGTCGCTGCGCCGATCGGCGTGTGGGCACTCGATCAACCCAAGATGAAACGAGGACATCCTTCGGCGATTGCGGCCGGACTCATGCTTGGAGCGGGGGAGGGACTAGGGATCTGGGGCACTCAGGCCGTGCGAGCAAGTTCTGCTGAGGCTTGGGGTTTTCGTGGATTGTCCCGCGCAGCTGCGATTGGATCCACGGCAGGCGGTGCAATCGGATGGGTCGCCGGAGAATTCTTGCAGCCGCCACCCATGACGAGCTGGCTCGCGGTGAGCGGCGCATTCTGGGGAACCGCCGTAGGTTCCATGTTCACTTATGGAACGACCAGTGGCAGCAAAGACTGGGGCCACGCCAACGATAAGACGTCTGTTGGCGGACTTGTAGGGTACAACGTCGGTATGATCGCGGCAGGAGCGCTGGGCGTCGCGACCGTCCCAACTGCCACTCAGGTCGGCTGGATGTGGGCTGGAGCTGGGATTGGCTCCGCACTTTCACTACCGATATTTCTTTTTTACATGGATGACGGGGGGCCACCGGCTCGCCGTGGTTTCATCTTCATGGGCACCGCAACGACTCTGGGCATTATAGCTGGGGGCCTGTTCTCGAGTGGCTCGGCCAAACTTGGTCGAAATGCCCACGGTTTTGAGCACGCGGGCAGCAAGGTCAGGTCCATTGGCCACATTCAAGGTGTCCTACCTGCAATTTCTTCCGAGCACCTGGGCCTTTCGCTCTGGGGTACCCTCGAATAAGTCTGCTACGCTGGTGCTCGTCCATGGCGACGCTCCGATACTTCCCGCCGAATCGCGAACCACAGCTGGTTGCGATCCACAAGCCAGTCACGACCCTGGGTCGTGAGCAGGGCAATGACGTCTATCTTGAAGAAGCCGACGTCGCCGAACACCATGCCCAGATCGTCTTCGACGGACGAGACTTTCAGATTGAGGAACTCGACAAGCGTGGCGAGATCCTGATCAACGGCAAGAAGAAGCGGCGGGCGCGGCTCGTGAACGGTGACCGGATCCAACTCGGATCGGCCCAGATTGGGTTCAGCCTCTTCAGCGAGGCAAGTATCAGAGGCGGATCGAGCTCGAGTGTGTCGTCCGAAGCCGACGTCGCTGGCCTCAGGCGATTGCAGGCGTTCAGCGAGAAGCTGATGACGAAGAGCTCCGTCGACGACCTGCTCGAGGCGTTGCTTGACGACGTGATCGAGCTCACCGGTGCGGGGCGCGGCGTGGTTCTGCTGGTCGATCCGGCCGAAACAGAGCCGCGGCAGCCGCGCGTGCGTGCCTTGCGGCACGTTCAACGAGAAGCCATCGTCGACGCGTCGGGTGCCTTGAGCGACAGCATTGTGCGTCAGGTCATCGACACGAAGCGACCTGTGATCGTCAGTGATGCGCTCTCGGACACCGTGTTTGGCAAAAGCGAGAGCGTCATTGCGCTCAAGCTCTCGAGCGTGATGTGTGTGCCGCTGATCAGCCAAGGCGACGTGATCGGCGTGCTTTATGTGGGCAACGACGAGATTAAGTCGCTGTTCAACCGCAAGCAGCTCGATCTGCTGACGATCTTGGCCGCCCAAGCGTCTCTGATTGTCCAGAACGCGATGCTCGTCAGCACCCTGCGCGCAGACAAAGAGAAGCTCAGTGAGGAGCTTCACAAGAAGCACTTCGGGGACATCATCGGAGCGTGTCCCCTGATGATGGAAGTATTCAAGAAGCTTCAGCGCGTTTCGTCGACGGATATTAGCGTTCTCATCACCGGTGAAACCGGTACGGGTAAGGAGCTAATTGCCCGTGAGCTGCATCGACGCAGCCACCGCGCCAAGGGCCCCTTCATTACGGTGAACTGCGGAGCAATCCCTGAGAACCTGATGGAGAGCGAGATGTTCGGTCACGTCAAGGGCGCGTTCACCGGCGCGATTGCAAGTCGCGCCGGCAAATTTCAGCAGGCCGACGCGGGCACGCTCTTCCTGGACGAAGTGGGCGAACTCACGCCGCAGCTCCAGGTCAAGTTGTTACGAGCGATTCAAGAGCGGGTGGTCTATCGTGTGGGTGATAGCCGGCCCGAGAAATGTGACATCCGCATCCTCGCTGCGACGAACCGCAATCTCGAGGAGATGATTAAGACCGGCGAGTTCCGTGAGGATCTCTATTACCGGCTCAATGTCGTGAATCTGTGGTTGCCCCCGCTGCGCGATCGCGGAGACGATCTGCTCATCTTGGCCAAGTCGCTCATCAGCAAACACGCAGACGAATTGAAGAGCCAGGTACGCGGGTTTTCGCCGCAGGCCTTGGCGGCGATACGCAAGTACCCCTGGCCGGGTAACGTGAGGCAGCTCGAGAACCGGATTAAGAAGGCGCTCGTGCTGTGTGATCGCCCGTTGCTGTCGCCGGAAGATCTCGACCTAGGTGGCCAAGCAATTCAGGCCATCGTCCCGCTCGAGAAGGCGAAGGAAGAGTTCCAGCGCCGTTACGTGCTCGAGATCCTCGAGCGCAATAATGGCAATCGGACGCAAACGGCACGCGACCTCGGCGTCGATCCGAGGACGATTTTCCGTTATCTAGAACGCGAAACCCAGGCGGTTCCAAGTCAAGCACCGCCTGGCAACGACGACTAGCGACGCGGTTAGTGTACTTGCCCGACCAGCCATGCAAAGGCGGGCACTAAGACCTCTTCTGGCGAGGAACCCCCGTGGCGCATTGGGCTCGTCCCTTGTTCTGCGGGATCGAGGCAGAAACCGTGGTCGCCGAAGACCGCGACGAGGGTCCGCGGCTGCAGCTTGGAGATTGCCGCAGCGAGTACGTCACACAGCTCGATTGCCAGTTGATCTAGCCGCTCAGCGACAAGCGGGCCCGC